>JAFWXB010000359.1 GCA_017523185.1 Lachnospiraceae bacterium
AGAGTGTTTTGATGAAAAAGGTAAATTTATTCCAGAGAAAGTAGCATATATTTCTGATGAATGTAATGAAAATTTAAAGCGTTCACAATTACAGGGGGGAGATATATTGTTTTCTATTGCAGGTGCTATTGGACGAGTTGCTATTGTAACTAATGAGATGCTTCCAGCTAACACGAATCAAGCTTTGGCGATTATTAGAATAATAAATAAAAATGTATATATTCCCTTTGTTAAATTGATGTTAACTTCTGATATTGTAAAAAAACAGTTTGAGAGAAAAAAACAAGGTGTGGCACAACTAAATTTGTCTTTAAAAGACATTGGAGATTTGGAAATACCATTGCCAGAGATAAGAGTTCAAAAAGAATATGTAGATTTATTTGAAAAGATTTCTAATGTTATAGATAAAAGAAAACAAGAATTAATAGAATTAGATAACCTCATCAAATCCCGATTTGTGGAAATGTTTGGAACATTAGAAAAACCAGTTCGAAACTTTAGAAGAGATACGCTAAAAGAGTTATGTAGTAAGATTACAGATGGTAAACATGGTGGATGTACACAAGAAGAAGGCACTAAACGGTATTTTATAGGTGCAAGAGAAATATATGATGATATAATTCACTATGATACAGCTCCTGAAATAAAGGTTGCTGAATTTGAGAAAGATTATAAACGTTGTAATATTGAAATTGGGGATTTTTTGATAGTAAATACAGGTGCAACAATAGGAAAATCAGCAATAGCAACTGATTTAAGAACAGAATATACACTTTTGCAGAAAAGTGTTGCGTTGTTGAAAGTTAAACAGGAGTTGTTAAATCCAGTGTTTTTAATGTGGTGTTATAGAGTAAACACCAAAATGTATATGGTTGAAAGTGCGTCAGCACAGCCTAATTTATTGCTTTCAAAGATAAACGCAACTGAAATATATGTGCCTGATATTGGACTGCAAAAACGGTTTGCAGACTTTGTAACTCAAGTCACCAAATTGAAATTTGAGGTACAAAAATCATTAATTGAAACACAGCTACTATTTGATAGCTTAATGCAGCAATACTTTGGATGATGTTAGGAGAAAATATGGAATTATATCATGGTAGTAATGTAGAAGTACAAAAACCTAAAATTTTAGCTAATGGATTTTATAAAGATTTTGGTTATGGATTTTATTGTACAAAAATAAAAAAGCAAGCAGAAAGATGGGCATTAACCAAAAAGGGAAATCATGTTATAAATGGTTACATTTATAATGAAAATAAAACTTTAAATATTTTAAAGTTTTCGGAGATGACAGAAGAATGGCTTGATTTTATTGTAGATTGCAGGAGTGGTATAAATCATAGCTATGATATTGTTGAAGGTCCCATGGCAGATGATACAATTTGGGATTATATTGAAGATTTTATAAGAGGAAATATTACCCGAGAAGCATTCTGGGTGTTGGTTAAGTTTAAATATCCTACACATCAAATAGTATTTTGTACTGAAAAATCGTTAGAAATGTTAAATTTTGAAGGGAGCTATTCGTTATGACAAATATTTTCTTTGAAGAAGAAGTTACAGAAAATGATTTGTATTTTTTGTGTTATATGATTGAAAGAATTGCAAGAAAATTACAGCAAAGAAATAATTATGTTGTAAATAAAATATCAAAAGATGAATGGATTCGTTTAATTTGTCTTGCGAATGTTTTACATTGTGAAAATCCTTTAAAAATTGAGAGTGAATGGATTGAAGAATACAAACTTGAAAAAGGTGATTTTAATATTTGTAATGTAAATCCAGAATTGGTAGAACATATTCCAACAGAAACACAGATGGGAAAAGTGTATACACGTTTAATTGTCGATACTTTATTAGCAAAAGAGAATTATATAGATGGTTTGATTAGAGTATACAATGATGAAATTTGTAATACCATTGATAATTATAATTGCAGTGCATATTATGAGCCTTCTTATGTAATAACCAGGGCATATAATGAAGGTGGGTTTTAAATATAAATGATATACTCTTATAAAAAAGGAGTTTGTTATGGAA
The DNA here is from genome assembly GCA_017523185.1 of Lachnospiraceae bacterium. The sequence continues at coordinate 2,044 of JAFWXB010000359.1, forward strand.
AGTATCGTTTTTAAAATCTTAAGTGATATGTCAGAAGAATTAAATTTTCAACAATTAGAAAAATTACAGCAAGTATTATTTAGTCGATTGTCTAATGAAATAAAAAAGGAAGAAAAAATACTAGAAAATAAGGATTATTTAGATTTGTTTGTTTCTGCAAAAAGAGTCGAAGGATGTACAGAAAGGACAATTCAATATTATCGTATTACGATAGAAAATATGTTGAATGAAATAACTGTACCAATTCGAAGAATTACAACGGAAATTTTAAGAAACTATTTGATGAAATACCAAACGAAAAATAATTGTAGTAAAGTTACTATTGATAATGTTAGAAGAAATCTATCGAGCTTTTTTTCTTGGCTGGAAGACGAAGATTATATTATTAAAAGTCCTATACGCCGAATTCATAAAGTAAAAACCGGCGAAGTGGTAAAAGAGACATTGTCTGATGAACAAATAGAGAAGTTACGGGATGGATGTCATTGTATTCGTGATTTGGCAATTATTGATTTGATATATTCTACAGGAATGAGAATTGGGGAACTATGCAATCTGGATATTGAAGATATAAATTTTAATGAAAGAGAATGTATTGTTTATGGTAAGGGAAATAAAGAAAGAAGAGTTTATTTTGATGCAAAAGCAAAACTACACTTAATGCAATATTTAGAGCAAAGGAAAGATTCAAATTCTGCTTTATTTGTGTCGTTAGATATGCCTGCAAAGAGATTAAGTATTCATGCGATAGAGCATAGATTGCGTATGCTTGGAAGAAAATTAAATATTTGTAAAGTTCATCCTCATAAATTCCGTAGGAGTATGGCTACGAAAGCAATCGATAAAGGGATGCCGATTGAACAAGTACAGAAATTGTTGGGACATCAGCAAATTGATACAACGATGCGATATGCAATGGTAAATCAATTAAATGTTAAAAATTCACATAGAAAATTTATAGCATAATCTCTGCAAATTTCAATTTGGTGACTTTGTAACTCAAGTCGCTAAATTGAAATTTTTGAATAATATCTTCAAGATGTTGTAAAGAAGATGAAAATACTGTTATATACATAAACAATATGCACAACCATCATACACATATTCTATGGCAGCTGTTGAGTTGATTGTAGCAGAAGTATCTAAAGAACCGGAAAAGATAGTAGAATATTTAAAAGGAACAAAAAAATAAGCTGACCCTAGGGGCAAAGGAATTCTTGGTAAAAACCTACTCCCATTCGGGAACCCAGCCGTATCCATCACGAGTTAGCTTATTCATAGTATATCATTTGTAATTTTAAAGTCAATTTTCAGTTTGAAATTTTTGATTTTACGAAAGGAGCCTCACATGACCAACTTCGATTATCTAAAACAGGAACCTAAATTCCATAGTTTTGCAGAAACAGCCATTTTGGCAGAGCGAATTTTGCATATAGACTACGAAGCCAGCATAATTAACTGTCGACGGGCGATGGAATTTGCAATTAAATGGTTATATTCTGTAGATAAATCATTAGAGAAACCTTATCAGGATTCTTTACATAGTTTGATGAGTACGGAAGATTTTCATGCTTTGGTAGATGATAATCTTTGGAAACGAATGGATTTGATTCGTAAAATTGGGAATCAGGCAGCACATAATAATCGTAAAAAAGTGTCTAAGGATGAAGTGGTGTTATGTTTGCAGAATCTTTTCGTTTTCTTGGATTTTGTAGCTTATTGTTATGCGGATTCTTATGTAGAACGTGTTTTTGATAATAGTCTTTTGGAAAAATCAGAAGAATATGTTGTTTTAGAGAAAAATGTTGCTGATATAGATTTAAAAGCACTTATTGCAGAAAATAAGGCGTTAAAGGAAGAATTGACTGCAAGACGTGAAGAAAAACAGCAGACATATGTAACCAAACCTTTGGATTTGTCAGAATATAAGACACGACAAATTTATATTGATGCCATGCTTTTGGATGCCGGCTGGACGAAAGGTGTGGATTGGCTTGATGAAATTAAGATATCGGGAATGCCTAACAAATCGAAAGAAGGACGTGCAGATTATGTTTTATATGATGATATGCACAGACCGTTAGCAATAGTGGAAGCAAAACGTACTTGTGCAGATGCTGTAAAAGGACGACAACAGGCAAAATTGTACGCTGATTTGCTGGAAGAGAAATATAATCGCAGACCGGTTGTGTTTTTAACCAATGGATTTGAAACAAGAATAATTGATAATCAATATCCGGAACGAAAATGTGCAATGATTTATTCTAAACGTGATTTAGAAAAATGGTTTAATCTGCAAAAAAATCGTACAAGTCTTAAAAATATATCAGTAGATAAAGATATTGCAGGACGCTATTACCAAGAGGGAGCAGTGAAAGCAGTTTGCGATAGTTTAGATAAGAAAAATCGAAGGAAAGCACTTCTTGTTATGGCGACAGGTTCCGGGAAAACAAGAACGGTGATTGCGTTGTGTAAAGTGTTATTAGAGAAGGGATGGATAAGAAATATTCTATTTTTGGCAGACAGAAATTCTTTGGTGACACAGGCAAAAAGAAG
>JAFWXB010000360.1 GCA_017523185.1 Lachnospiraceae bacterium
GACTTGATTCTTCTGCTTGTTCCGTTAATGCATTTCGAATTTCACGTTCAATCGATGGAGCTATCAAACGTTCATACGCATCTGCAATCGCTTCTTTGATTACTTGTGCTGATTCTGTTTCTTTTGCTTTTGGAAGAATGATTTTCTTTTCTAAGAAACGCAAAATATCTTCTACTGGTGCTTCCATTTTGATTGTGATAATCTTTTCTTTTTCGGCACGATTCATAGCTAAAATTCTATGACTAACGATTTTTGTTAAGGCTTCTTCATAGTCATAATAAACTTCATATACCGATTCTAATTCTTTATCTTTTGCAGAAGATACTAATTTTCCTTTTTTCATGGTAGTATTACGAATATTTGTACGATAATCTGCATTATCGGAAATCACTTCTGCAATAATATCTTTTGCTCCTGTAATTGCTTCTTCAATAGTTTCTACACCTTTTTCTTGGCTGATATAGTTTTTTGCTTCTTCTGCAAGTGGTGTTTTCAACATTTGTAATAAAATAAGAGTTGCAAGTGGTTCTAAGCCTTTTTCTTTTGCAATAATCGCTCTTGTACGACGTTTCGGACGATATGGACGATATAAATCATCAACAGCTACTTGTGTTTCTGCTGAGAGAATTTGTGCTTTTAATTCTTCTGTTAGTTTTCCTTGTTCTTCAATACTAGATAAAACAGTTATTTTTTTGTCTTCTAAGTTACGAAGATATGTTAAACGGTCTGCTAAATTTCGAAGAATTTCATCATTTAATGCCCCTGTTACTTCTTTTCGATAACGTGCAATAAATGGAATTGTATTTCCTTCATCAATTAATTGAACAGCCGATTGTACTTGTTCTTTTTTTATTTGCAATTCTTCTGCAATTTTTGCAATAATATCCATAAATAAAAACCTCTCAAAAAATTTTACTTTTTTTATTATATACGAAGTGATACAATCTTTTCAAGATATATGCCAAGCTAAGAATAAAAATCATAAAATATTAGAAATAAAATGTTCTTGATTTATTAACTTTATAAATATTAATTCAAAATAATTGCATTAACACTATTTTTCTTATATTCTAATAACTATATTTTTATACTATAAAAATATGTTTGGTATTTATTTTCCAACTATATTTATATTTTTTAGAAAGGACTTATATACAAATGGACTACGATAATTACAATCCTTATGGAAATGATTTTGACAATCATTCCAATCCATACGCTTACCCAAAACAAAACAATCCACAAAATAAATTTGAAAAACTTGCTGTATTACTTGGTACATTAGGACTTTTCTCATTTACATTTATTTATGGAACGTATATTTTAGGAGCTTTAGCTATTTTATTTGCTCTTTTATCTAAAGGTGGAAATATGAAAATGAGTTCTAAATCGAAACGAGGACTTGTACTTGGTATTGCCGGAATTATTATTTCTACTGCTTTTTATGGAATTGCATTTTATATTGCATTTTCCGAATTTGGCAGTTTAGAAGGTATTCTTCGTCAATATTGCGAAATGATGGGATATGATTTTGAAGAATTATATGGTCAATTATTTGGAGCTATTTCTACACAGTTACAATTATTTTACTAAATCTTAAAGGAGAACTACATGAAACGAAGTTGTAAAGAACTCAAACGAATTGCTAGAGAAAATTTAAGTTCGCAAGGTTATCGTATTCCTATGCGTGCATTTTTGATGGCAACTTTAATTACTGCATTAATTGAATTTCCATTTTCTATGTTACAAACACAAATTTTATTCTCTATGCAAAATATTATTTATTTTATTGCACAATTATTAATTGGATTAATATCGGTTGTATTTATTTGTGGACAATATCGAATTCATCTATCGGTAGCTAAAAATAAACAGCCAAATATGCAAGATTTATTTTATCCACTTAAAAATCAACCTGACCGATTTATTTTAACACAATGTATATACTTTGTATTCACACTTATTTGTTTCATTCCTGCTATTATTGGAATTGCACTTATTTATTTTATCTCTGCTGTTTGGGTGTATCCTGTAGGGCTTATACTTATTCTTATTGGAACAATATTTGCCTTGATTTTTAGCTTAAATTTTGAACTTGTACAACTTGTTGTGTTAGAACATGAAAATTATTCCATCAAAGATAGCTTTTTTGAAATTCGAAAACTGATGAAAGGAAATAAAGGCAGATATTTCTATATGCAATTTAGTTTCTTAGGAATGTTGCTTCTTGTTTTACTTTCTTTTGGCATTGGAATTTTATGGGTTGAACCATATATCACACAAACAACATTGTTATTTTATTTAGATATTAGTGGACAATTAGATACCATTCAGGTTGAGAAAAAGAAACAAACAGTTGAACCGGAATCTTCTGTGAATTTTTACGTATAACACAAAAAAACAAGCTGAATCCCTTATTTTATAAGGTTTCAACTTGTTTTTTATTTTTTATAATACTTTGGTTGTCCACTTCGAACAATCCCATACTTTATTTACAATATCCTGATAAAATTCCGGTTCGTGACAAATTAATAAAATACTTCCTTTATATGCTTGTAATGCTCGTTTTAATTCGTCTTTTGCATCTACATCTAAATGGTTTGTTGGTTCGTCTAATAATAAAATATTCGTATTGCGATTGATGAGTTTACATAAACGAACTTTTGCTTGTTCTCCACCACTTAATACGCGTACTTGACTTTCAATATGTTTTGTGGTAAGTCCACATTTTGCAAGTGCAGAACGTACTTCATATTGACTAAAGGAAGGAAATTCATTCCAAATTTCCTGAATACAAGTATTTGTATTTTCTTCTTTAATTTCCTGTTCAAAATAGCCGATTTCTAAGTTATCTCCAAGTTCTACACTTCCTTCTAATGATGGAATCAGTCCTAAAATACTTTTTAAAAGTGTAGTTTTTCCAATTCCGTTTGCTCCTACTAAAGCAATTTTTTCTCCACGTTCCATAACAAGGTCTAGTTGTTTAGATAGTGGTTCATCATAACCGATGACTAAGTCTTTTGTTTCAAAAATGTATTTTCCTGCTGTTCTTCCTACTTTGAAATTAAATTCCGGTTTTGGTCGTTCTGCTGCAAGTTCAATTACGTCCATTTTATCTAATTTCTTTTGACGTGACATTGCCATGTTTCGTGTAGCAACACGTGCTTTATTTCTTGCTACAAAATCTTTTAATTCGCTGATTTCCTGCTGTTGTTTACGATATGCAGCCTCAAGCTGTGATTTTTTTACTTCGTATACTTCTTGGAATTTATTGTAATCGCCTACATAACGGTCTAAACGCTGATTTTCCATGTGATAAATTAAGTTAATGACTTCATTTAAAAATGGAATATCATGTGAAATTAAAATAAAGGCATTTTCATATTCTTGTAAGTAGCGTTTTAACCATGTGATATGTTCTTCGTCTAAGTAGTTTGTTGGCTCGTCCAATAGTAAAATATCCGGTTTTTCTAAAAGCAGTTTTGCAAGCAACACTTTCATTCTCTGTCCACCACTTAAATCGGTTACATCATGGTCTAAACCTAAGTCTAATAATCCTAATGCTCTTGCAACTTCTTCTACTTTGGAATCAATAATATAAAAATCATGGCTATCGAGCGTATCTTGAATTGTACCCAATTCTTCCATCATAGTTTCCATTTCTTCCGGTGTCGCATCACCTAATGTATCACAGATATGGTTCATGCGTTCTTCCATTTCAAATAACCAAGAAAATGCAGATTTTAATACACTTTCTATTGTCATGCCTTTGGTAAGTGTGGAATGTTGGTCTAAATATCCAACACGTACATGTTTATTCCATTCAATCGTTCCTTCATC
>JAFWXB010000361.1 GCA_017523185.1 Lachnospiraceae bacterium
CCAACGCCTTCTTCAGCATTGTTACATAGTGCTACAATGGTAAAAGCAGGAATTTATGTATTGTTTCGTTTAGCTCCGGCAATGAGTGGAGAATTAACAGGTATGCTTATTAGTTTTATTGGAGGTTTTACGTTTTTTGTAGCTTCTTTTATGGCGATTGCACAAAGCGATGGAAAAAAAGTATTGGCATTTTCTACAATTTCCAATTTAGGACTTATGGTAGCGTGTGCAGGAATTGGAACACCGGAAACAATTTGGGCAGGTCTCTTTTTAATGATTTTCCATGCTGTTTCTAAGTCTTTATTGTTCCAAAATATGGGTGCGACAGAAAATACACTTCATAGTCGTGATATTGAAGATATGCATGGTTTGATTTATCGTCTGCCAAAACTTGGAATGTTTATGTTTATTGGTATTGCAGGAATGTTTTTGGCTCCATTTGGTATGTTAATTTCGAAATGGTCAGCATTGAAGGCTTCTTTAGATGAAAATAACATTATGCTTGTATTATTTATTTGTTATGGTAGTGCAACAACAATGTTTTATTGGACAAAATGGATGAGTAAATTGATTTCCTTTACAAATACGGAAATTAAAGTAAAAGATATTACTAAAAAAGATGAAATGTTATCGTTATCGGTTCATGCGTTATTTATGATTGCACTTTGTTTGTTATTCCCTGTTTTATCAAAAGTTTATGTAGAGCCACTTTTGGTAGAAATTTTTGGAACAGCATCTTCGGTACTTCCAATGGGTGTATTAATTTTATTGATTGTAATTATTTGTTTTATTTTTGCAGTACCATTTATTACGTTCCGTTATGCAGAACATATTCATGTAAGTAAGAAGTTATCGTATATGAATGGTATCAATATGGGAAATAACAAAGAATTTGTGGATTCTTTTGGTGAAAGTAAACATTTATTTATGTCTAATTGGTATTTTAAAAGATTCTTTGGACAGCGTAAGTTAATGATACCATGTGAACTTGTTTCAGCAGCATATTTAATTATAATGTTATGTATTATTTTAGGAGGTGCGTTGTAATGTATCGTGTGATTAGTGTAATTGCGTACCTTGTGTTAGCACCGTTTATTGGTGGACTTTTGAGTGGAATAGATAGAAAGATTTCTGCGAGAATGCAGGGGCGAATTGGCCCATCGGTATTTCAACCGTTTTATGATGTTATAAAATTGTTTAGTAAACAATTTATTGTTGTAAATACAGGACAAACTTTTTTGATTTTATCTTATTTTTTAACACTTGTATTTACAGGTTGTTTGTTTTTTGCAGGAAATGATATTTTGCTTTGCTTTTTTATTTTATCAACAGGAGCGACATTTTTGATTTTTGCTGCGTGTTTGACAAATTCGCCTTATAGCAATTTGGGGGCTTCTCGTGAGCTTGTACAGATGATGTGTTATGAACCGGCTGTTATTCTTGCCTGTGTAGGTTTTTATCTTGCGACAGGGTCATTTAATGTATCTGATATTATTCAGGCAGAAAGTAGTGCTATTTTAAAAACACCGGGATTTTTCTTAGCATTTGTATTTATTTTAACAATTAAAATGAGAAAATCTCCATTTGATTTAAGTGCTTCACACCATCCACATCAAGAAATGGTAAAAGGGGTAACAACAGATATGGGTTCTAAGACACTTGGTATTTTTGAAGTGGCAGAGTGGTATGAAAATGTATTTTTAATGGGCATGGTAGCACTTTTTATTGTAAATAAATATGCATGGAGTTATCCACTTGCTATTCTTGTAGTGCTTTTGGTATATTTTATTGAAATTTTAATTGATAATACATCTGCTCGTGTAAAATGGCATTTGATGTTTAAAATAACATGGTTTGTGACATTGCTTTTAGCAGGTGCAAATTTAATTGTATTAATGATTGCGAGATAATTTGTATTTATTTGATAAATTGTGATAAGATGAAAAAAGAGAGTTGTTATGCTAAAAAGTAAAATGTTTTTGCTGATAGCATAACAAATTTCTAATATAGGAATGTATCTTTTAAGCGAAGAAAGGAAGAAAAATATGGGAAATGTAAAACGTTCTCCATGGTTGCTTCATTATGATGGTTCTAGTTGTAATGGCTGTGATATCGAAGTTTTAGCGTGTTTAACGCCTGTGTATGATGTAGAACGCTTTGGTGTTATTAATACAGGTGACCCAATGCAAGCAGATATTTTTTTAATCACAGGTGGTATTAACACACAAAATCAAGCAGTTGTAAAACAGCTTTATGAACAGATGGCAGAACCGAAAGTAGTTGTGGCAGTTGGTGTATGTGCTTGTACAGGTGGTGTATTTAAAGAGTGTTACAATATCTTAGGTGGAGTAGATACTACAATTCCGGTTGATATTTATGTACCGGGGTGTGCAGCAAGACCACAAGCAATTATTGATGGCGTAGTAAAGGCTGTAGAAGTGTTCCAAAAAAGAGCTGATGAGATGGAGAAAAAGAAATAGGGAGAAGTGAAAGTATGAAAATCAAAAATCCGGAAAATTCAATGGAACTTGTTGTTCCTGACAATTTGCTTGAACAAGTAATGAAACAGAAGAATAAAGGTCGTCGACTTTCACAAATTTGTTCAGCATATGCGAATGAAAAACTAGAATTAAGTTATTCGTTTGCAGATGATACTACAAATGAATACCATACACTTCGTCTTGTGATTGATAAAGAAACAGAAGTATATAGTATTACAGAATTTTATCCATATGCATTTCTTTATGAAAATGAAATGAAAGAATTATTTGGTGTGAATGTGAAAATGATAAATTTAGATTATAATAATAAGTTGTATCGCATTGAGGAAGAAGCACCATTTTTAAAAAAGTAGATATTAAAAAAGTGAGTTCGGCAAAGATACACAATAGATATAAATTGTGAAAGAGATATAGATAAGTATGAAATGTCATATATCCATAATGCAGATTTATTTGTATAGAGTATTGCTTAGAGGTATAGTAAGAGTGGATTGTGAATAGTTACTTGACTGATTGAAATCACGCAAAAAAGATTATTATAAGTGAGCGAAAAAGAAAATAGTATCATATATGGAGGAAAAGATTATGGGTAAAAGAAGTATTATTCCTTTTGGACCACAGCATCCTGTACTTCCGGAACCAATTCATTTGGATTTGGTAATTGAAGATGAAAAAGTCGTAGAAGCTGTCCCTTCCATTGGTTTTGTA
>JAFWXB010000362.1 GCA_017523185.1 Lachnospiraceae bacterium
TATATTATATATGTCAATTTGTGTTAAAAAAAGGAAAAATATTGGAACAACAATATGCATTTAAAATTTGTAATCAGGCAATACAATTATTACGAGATACTGAAAAATTGTATTATTTTGTTGAATTATTAGAACAAAAAATACAATTAATAAGAATTATTCAGAAAGAATTAGGGGAAAAAGGAAAGGTAAGGTTTATTGCTAGATTTCAGGCTATATTAAAAGAAACGATAGAATGGAGAGAATTATTTTTAAAGTTATATAAAGAAAATGAAATATCACCATATATGCAACACGATTGCCATATATATTGGGAACAGAATAGTTATGCGATTGGAGATATTATAAAAATAAGACGAAAGATGTTTGGAATAAAACGAGAGCAATTATGTGAAGGTATTTGTTCAGAACGAACTTTAATGCGTATGGAATTAAAACAAGTAAAGTCACAAATGCCAATTGTAAGACCTATTTTTGAAAGGCTTGGTTTATGTGCAGAATATATGCGAGCGAGAGTAATAACAAGTGATATAGAAATGATACAATTAGCTGAAAATTTATCAGGTTATATTAATAATTATGAAATGGAAAAATGGGAAGAAGGATTGAATATATTAGAAAAGAAATTATGTATGAAGATTGCCTGTAATAAACAACAAATAATTCGACAAAGGAGTTTATTGGAATTAGAGAAATGTCAGATTTCTACGAGAGAATTTATAGAAAAAACAATAGAAGCGTTAGAATGTACGATACCATTAGAAAGTGTATTAAAAAATAAAGAAATTTATCTGACAAATGAAGAAATTTTATGTATATTTAATATTGGAATGAGAGAAACATCAGTTCAAAATCAATATTTATTTGTATTAGAAAATATTTGTAATAAGTATATACAAGAAGATAAAATAGTAGAAAATATTAGTATATTTGAGTTATTAATGACTGAAATTGCAAGTTATTTAGGCAATAGACAGAAATATAATCAATCAGACAAAATGGCTTTACAAGTATTACAACGAAGTCTTTATTGTAGGCGAATGAACTTGATTGTAAATAATTTGTATAATCAAGTTTGGAATTATAGAAAAAGAGTAGAAGAAAATCTTTTTGTTCCACATAATTATAATGAAATTGTGGAATTAAAAAGATGTATATTATTAACTGAAATTTGCCAAGCAAAAAATAAAAAGATATTTTTAGAAAAAGAATTAGAGAATTTAAAAGATAATTAGAATACTAATTTTTTGTTTCGTTAGTTATTGGGAAGTTATTTAAAATTTGAATTTCATTAATTGTTTTGTATGTAGTATTAGTAGTTAAAATAAAGGTAAGTAATAAATTACATAATATAATTGATAGTAATATTTTTTCATAAAGCTCTCCTTTTGTTTTAATATGCTTTATTTTATTTTTGAATAGTAAAATTTTCAAGTGACAAGTTTGTCATGTTTATCTGAAGTATTCTTGACAAAAATGTCACTTGTTTATTTTAGATAAAATAGATATTATTATTTTATAATAAAACATTAGCTAATGATATAAATAAAACGTAGTTATAATATTCAGATTGAAAAGGAGAATAATTGAGTATGAAGAAAGTAAGTGCATTAATTTTAAATGGATTATTATGTTTTAATTTAATTATCACAAGTGAAACTTATAAAGCAAATCAACAAATTGTAGAAGACATTTTTATTAAAATTGAAAATTCTGATAATATATCAGATGGAATAGAAGTATATTATAATTTAGAATCTCATGAATATTCTGCAGTTTTTGATGTAAGTCAGTATGAAATAGGTGAAACAGTTGTTTTATATGAAGATAAGGAAGCTGATATATTTGTTGGTGTAGATATTTTACAGCAAAATCGTCTTTAGTTTTTTCATTAAATTATATGGCAGGAGGGACTATAGGTTATTTAACACATGAAATGACACATGATGGTCATTCAAGAATTTGTTGGTCATGGTAAATTTTATTTTTCTTATTAGGTGGATAGTAATGAATAATACATTTTGGATTAGAATACTTTCTTTTTTATTTGAAACAGTTCAATTAGCTATAATAATACTTGTTGTAATTGTATTTATTTTAGTTTTGAAAAAACTTATAAAAAAATAAATTAATTAAAAATTATAATAAATAGACATGATATTTTTAAGTAAAAACTTAGAAATGTCATGTTTTTTTAATAGATAATATTAAGATAACGTAAGTTCGACAATATTTTAAAAATAGATTTTGAATATCATTTTTGGTATTTAAAATACGGAATTTACATTTGTTTTTGTATACTTTTATCTAATATTTTATAAAGTATTTTTAGTTATGGAATTTGGAGTTTTTATTTTAGAAAAGTAATAACATGATATATTTAGGAATAAAAAATATCGAAAAACGTCATTCATTTTTATTCTCAAAAAGTGTATAATAAAAAGTTAAAATTGTACTTAACAAAACTTCCAATTTAGTTAAATAAGGTCTATAATAAGCTATACATAAATAGAGGTAAGTTTATTTTTTTAGGAGGTTAATGCTATGGAAAATTTACAACAATATCGTGAACGTACCAGAGGTTTTATGATGGATAGTTTATCCTATATGGATACTTTACAAACAAATCCAAATCTTTCAAAGAAAGTATATAGTTATGGTGGGTTTTGCCCGTTTATAGGGGATACTATGATTTTTGAATTGGATAAAGATGTAAAACAGATGGCAGAACAGTTCCAAAAGGTTTTATATGAACAATGTGGTGAGATGTTTGCAGAAAAAGTGATACCGGATACGTTTCATGTCACTTTACACGATTTAAGTAATGGAGAACCATCTGATGAAGTGAAACAGAAAATGGAAAGTAACAAAGAAGTTGCGAAGTCTATTTTGCAAGAGATTCAAAATGAAAACGCAAGTCCAATTAAAGTTCGTGTAGTAAGTGCATTAAATATGGTAAATACAAGTGTTGTATTGGGATTAGAACCGGCTGATGATGCTTCCTGTTTACGTTTGATGGAATTATATGAACGTTTTCAACCTGTTGTAAGATTAAATTATGCATTAACATTACATATTACATTAGCTTATTACAAACCGGGAACATATTCTTATGAACAAAAAAATAAACTTGCACAAGTATTTACACAATTGCGTGAAGAAAATGCACAAGAATTTTATTTAGATGAAAAACAACTTGTATATCAATGGTTTAGTGATATGAATAATTATTATTCCGTATAATTACAGTAAAAAGAATAAAAAATTGTTAGGATGATTTTTAACATAAGAAGATATTATTTTTATAAAGAAATTTCAATTATTGAACTTATGTTAAATAATAATAGACAAATAAAAAGAGTGGGGTAGTCCGAAAATTAATATACAAATATAGTATTCTTAAAAGAATAATAGGATAGATTTTGTATATATTTGTTATTTTCAGATAGCTCCACTTTTTTATGGTTAGTCTAAAATAAATTTTATAAGATAATATTTAATTTTCCTCCAGCACCTGTCATTTGTTCATAAACAGCATCATAAGAAGTTGCATTCATGCGACGTGCAATAATGCGAATATTTTTCATATAATCTGTTTCATTGGAAAATACTTTTTTTACTTCATCAAAAGATGCTCCTTTTAAAATATTTTCGCTTACGGATAATTTTCCATCTTTTTCTATTGTAATTCCAATGTCTTTTAATTCATCTTCATATTTTTTTGATAATGCTTGTAATTGGCGATTTTGACGATAAACATCAGCATCTTTGGAACTTGTAGAAGAAAGGGCATTGTTATAAGTTTCTGCAAATGCTTGAATACTGCTTACAATATTGTCGCCATTTTCGTCTTCAGAATAATCAAAAGAGGATAATTTTTGAATTGCATTTTTTAATGCTCTTGAATCTTCATAAGAAAGTTCTGTTTGATTATAATTTGGTCTTGTAGATGTTTTATAAGCATTTCGATTATTTTTATAAAAATTTTGTAAGAAAAAGTTTGAGGTTAAGTTTACGGCACTACTTTCTTTTGACATAAGAACTCCTTTTTTAATATAATTTCAATAAGTGTATATAAAAAATATAATATATCTATTTAAGTGATAGAAATTTTTAAGATAAATGTTTATATATTAAATTTAGATTCCATAATACTTAATAAATATATGAAAAAGAATCAGATAGGTATATAATTCGGATTTTCATATTTCTTATTAAATATATCGGAGAAATAGTTGTTTTTGTTAATACAACATGGATTTGATAATTGGGAAAATAATATTATTTTATTTGACGGGAATATTTTTATAAAAGATAAATTTTTTCTTTGGAATATATCTTTGTCTTAATTTTACAATAGTAAAATAGAATAGAATTATTGAAATATCGCAATAAAAGCAGTAAAATAAAACGATAAATAAAAAGCTATGAAAGGGAAATTTATGAAAATTGTATTTTTAGATGCAAAAACAATTGGGGAAGATATTGATTTATGCAGTTTAGAAGCACTTGGGGAGCTTGTAAAATATGGATATTCTACACAGGAAGAAGCATTAGAGCGTACAAAAGATGCTGATGTGGTTATCACCAATAAAGTAGAAATTAATGAAAAGTCAATTGGAAATGCTAATCATTTAAAATTAGTATGTGTAACGGCGACCGGTACAAATAATTTAGATAAAGAATATCTTGCAAAAAGAAATATTGCATGGAGAAATGTGGCAGGGTATTCTACAGAAACCGTGGCACAACATACATTTGCAATGTTATTTTTCCTTATGGAAAAATTGAGTTATTATGATGCATATGTAAAAACGGGAAAATATGTGAATGATGTGACATTTACTCACTTTGCAAATGTATTCCATGAATTATATGGAAAAACATGGGGAATTGTTGGACTTGGAAATATTGGAAGACGTGTAGCTGAGATTGCTACTGTATTTGGTTGCAAAGTGGTATATTATTCGACTTCGGGAAAAAATAATACTTCCGATTATGAGAGAGTATCGTTTGATAAACTTTTAACAATGTCGGATATTATTTCTGTTCATGCACCATTAGATGAAAATACAAAAAATCTCATGGACAAATCTGCATTTGAAAAAATGAAGTCATCTGCTATTTTTATCAATGTGGGCAGAGGTCCAATTGTAGATGAACAAGCACTTGCAGATGCCTTAACAGAAGGAAAAATTGCAGCAGCAGGTTTAGATGTGCTTAGTAAAGAACCAATGAGTGAAGATAATCCACTTCGTGTAATCAAAGATAGCAATAAATTGATTATTACACCACATATTGCATGGGCAAGTTTAGAGGCAAGAACACGTTTGATGGAATTGGTAGCACAAAATATTCGAGAATTTCAATTATAAAATAGAATAATATATATAAGAATTTTATTTTATATTATAATAATAAAATAGCTATAAAAGATAAATTTACAATATTGCATAAATGCTATTTAAAATACATAGTAGTTATTTTTATGCAATGTTTTGTATTTGTTTTATGATAATAAATTAGGATAAAAGATGAGTATAAAATTTAATTTAGATAAGAAAAAAACAATTCGATATATGATAATGTTGTTTTTTGCAACTGTATTATATAGAGTTGCAGATTTTCCAATTGTAGCACTTGTAGCATTTGGTATCGGTTATTTTCTTTTGATAGGCTGTGAGATAAAATTTAATGAAAAGTTACCATGGATATGGGCGTTATTGTTATTTCTTCCGAGTGCAGTTTTTTCTATGTTTTCCGTACAATATTTATTATTGGAAAAAGAATTATTTCAAAAAACCACAGATACGAAGTTATTTTTTAATGTATTATGTGTACTTGTTGTATATTTTCTTATGTTATTTTTTAGTAATCATATAGGATTGAGTGCAACGATTAGTCATATCTTTTTTGTGGTATTGGCATTTGTGAATTATTATGTATATTTGTTCCGAGAAAATGAATTTATTTTTCCGGATTTGCGTTCTATTGGAACAGGATTGAGTGTTGCAGGAAATTATAAGTTAGAATTGCATGACCGAGGGGGAATGGTGATTCTTGGGTCTATATTGTTTTTTGCATTTGCAAGAAAATTTCAGGTAAAGTTTAAAAAGCCTTTGTATATGCGAATTATTAGTATATTATCAGGCGTTTTATTATGTATTATTCTTTGTTTGAATACTGCAAATATCAATACAGAAACATGGGAAAAAAAAGGAACATATAGAAATGGTTATATTTTAAATTTTGTATTAAGTGCAAGAGATAGTATTGTATCAGAACCAAAAGGATATTCCTTGAACTTAATTACAGAATTAGAAAATACTTATGCAATAAAAGATGAAGTTGCAGAAAATTTAGAAAAACAGCCAACTGTAATTGTTATTATGAGTGAGTCATTTGCAGATTTGAGTGTGCTTGGAGAATTAGAAACAAATGCTCCATTAACGCCATTTATGGATTCTTTAGAAGAAAATACATTAAAAGGTTATGCACTTGCTTCTGTGTTTGGAGCCAAAACGCCAAATTCAGAGTGGGAGTATATGACAGGTGGTTCTATGGCATTTTTACCGGTAGGTTCTGTGGTATATCAACAATATATTCCGGAAACTCCGACTTCTATTGTTTCTACAATGAAAAATGAGGGCTATACTTGTGTTGCTATGCACCCATATTATAATACCGGTTGGAGCAGACATTTGATATATCCGACACTTGGATTTGATGAAACGTATTTTATAGAGGATTTTGATGAAACGCAAATGATTCGAAAATATATATCGGATAAAGAATTATATCGTAAAATTATTGAACGATATGAAATGCGAACAACGGAAGAAAGTCTGTTTTTTATGACAATTTCTATGCAAAATCATGGAGGTTATAAACAGTCTTATGATAATTTTGAAGAAAATTATTATAAAACGGGGCGTTCTTATTCAGATGTGAATCAATATTTATCACTTATTAAAGAAAGTGATATGGCTTTAGAATATTTAATTACATATTTTAAGCAGGTGGAAGAACCTGTGGAAATTGTATTTTTTGGTGACCATCATCCAAGTTTAAATAGTGGTTTTTATAGATTGATGAATGGAAAAGGTCTTTCCGGACTTACATTAGAAGAATTACAAAAATTGTATACAGTACCATTTTTTATTTGGACAAACTATGATACGCCGGAAGAAACAATCGAAGTGACAAGTTTAAATTTTCTTTCTACATTGACATTAGAACGAGCAGGTATTGCACTTCCACCATACAATGCATTTTTGGCAGAACTTATGGAATATGTTCCTGCAATTAATGCAAGAGGGTATTATTCTTTAGAACAACAAAAATATCTTCATGTAGAAGATGCAATTGGAATTGAGAGTGAATGGATAAAAAAATACGAAGCACTTCAATATAATAATTTGTTTGATAGGCGAAATAGAAGTGAGGTTTTTTATCCATATTTAATCAAATAAAAAAATTCTTATTTTAAATGAAGGGAACATCAAGTGATGGAGCAAAGAACTTATTTGTATTTAGTTGTCAACAAGTTTCAATGCATAAACTGCAAAAGAAAATTGCAAATATTTATTTAATAATGAAAATAAATAAAGTTTTTAATTTTTAGATTTTGATGGAAAAGGAGATTAAAATCATGGAAAAACGAATTTCAGGTCATACGGGACTTTTAGCATTGATTGGTTCACCGGTTGGACATTCCGGTTCGCCGGCAATGTATAATTATAGTTTTGAACGATTAGGATTAGATTATGTATATGTAGCACTTGATATTAAAGAACATCAAGTAAAACAAGCATTAGAAGCTATGAAATTATTTCATATGAAGGGTGGAAACGTGACGATGCCGGATAAAGTAGAAGCTGCTCGTCATATGGATGAACTTTCACCGGCAGCACAAATTATTGGAGCTGTGAATACGATTGTCAACGAAAATGGAAAATTAGTAGGACATATTACAGATGGAGAAGGATTTGTCAACAATTTAAAAGACCATGGAATTGATATCAAAAGCAAAAAAATTACAGTTGCAGGTGGTGGTAGTGCAGCTACTGCGATTCAAGTACAATGTGCGTTAGATGGAGTGCGTGAAATTACAATTTTTAATAAAAAAGATGCTTTTTTTGAACGTACCTTACAAACAGCAGAAAAAATAAAAAAAGCTGTACCGGAATGTATCGTAAATGTTTACGATATTGATGATATCGAAAAAATGACAGCAGAAATCAAAGATAGTGATATTTTTGCAAATGCCACAATTGTAGGTATGACACCAATGGACCAAGAAAGCGTTGTAAAAGATGTATCTGCATTTCATAAAGACCTTGTAGTAGTAGATGCTGTATATAATCCACAAGAAACACGTTTGTTAAAAGAAGCAAAAGAAGCAGGTTGTATTTGTGTCGGTGGAAAAGGAATGTTATTGTGGCAAGGAGTTTCTGCATTTAAGTTATTTACAGGAATGGATATGCCGGTAGAGGAAGTAAAGGAACGTTTTTATGGAAAATAATATTTTTTTAATCGGTTTTATGGGTGTTGGAAAAAGTACAATAGGAAAAGCATTAGCACAAGAGTTGCAAACAGATTTAATAGAAATGGACGAAACCATTGAAAAAGAACAAGGGATTTCTATCAATGATATTTTTGCACAATATGGAGAAAAATATTTTCGTGATTTAGAAAGTGAATTGGTTGTCCGTATTGGAGAAGGTCGAAATAGCGTAGTTTCTTGTGGTGGTGGAGTTGTACTTCGTGCAGAAAATGTCGAAAATATGAAAAAAAGTGGAAAAATTGTATTTCTTACAGCAACACCTGAAACAATTTATAAAAGAGTTTGTAATAGTACAAATAGACCACTTTTAAATGGAAATATGAATGTCGAATATATTGCACAATTGATGGAAAAAAGACATACAATATATCAAGA
>JAFWXB010000363.1 GCA_017523185.1 Lachnospiraceae bacterium
ATGGGTGGAAGACCACAATCAATGCCAAGACCACAAGAAAGACCGGACGGACAGCCACAATGGGATATGGGTGGAAGACCACAACCAATGCCAAGACCACAAGAAAGACCGATAGGTCAACCACAATGGAGAACGGGAGAACAGAGAAATATAAGCGAAGAAATTAGTAAACCAATGCAGTCACAATCAACAACATCAACGATGGAAAATAATTATGCTGCATCAGAAGATGGATTACGTCGTTTTTCCATAGTGCCACCCGAAGAATTGCGTGAATTAGTATCAGAAGATATATCCTTGGAAGCACAAAACAGATATTTGGATAGGCGTAGAGACCGACGTGATTGTGAAATACCATGGTTATGCAGTTTGATAGGTGTTTTATTTAATGACGAAATTTATCGTAGAAGATGTAGAAATCGCAGATGTAAAAGATGGTGGTAAAAGAAGAATTTAAAACCAAAAGGTGAAACAGATGAGTAAAAAAGTAATGAAGCCAATTGTGCTGCTAGTTGTTTTTATAGCAGCCTTGGCTGTTTTTAGTATATTAACAAATAATGAAAATAAGGATTTGACAACAACAATGAAGGGAGCAAGTCTTCCTGTTATGCAATTTGTATATGATGATGTCGTTATGAATGAATTGCATGGATATACACAAGAAATGAATCCACTTTTTGTTAGAAATAGTATTATTCCATTAGATGCACAACGTACATTAACAATGGAATTGATGTGTTATGGACAAGAAGTAAGTGGTTTGAGTTATGAAATTCGAAGTATGGATAGTAATCGGTTATTGTCAAATGATGAAATACAAGATTATACAATAGAGGGTGAAAAAATATCTTGTCAGTTACAACTTCCAACACTTCTTACGAACAATGAAGAATATATTATGATATGGAAAGTATTACTGGAAGAAGACCCTGTATATTATTACACAAGAATTATTTTTGAAACAGATTGTTATACGAAAGAATGTCTTGATTTTGCTTTGCAGTTTCATGGATATACATTTCGTGAAGATGCAGATGAATTTATTCCAACGTATATGGACCCTGCAACAGGTGATGCCACTACATTGCAGTATGTGGATTTAGCTTGTACGTTAAAACAACTTACATGGGCTGAGTTTACAGGTGTAAAATTGACAGAACCTGTGGCATATTTTCAGGAAATTAACGATTCCTATAATGTAATTACATTATCTTATATTATGACAAATGTAAACGAAGCAAATGAAACAGAGTATTATAATGTAGAGGAATATTATCGTTTGCGACAAACTTCACAACGTATGTATGTGTTAAATTTTGAACGAACCATGGAACAAATTTTCCGAGGAGAAAATGATTTTTTAATCAATGATAATGCAATTTTGTTAGGCATTCGAAATAATGATATTGAATATCTTGCAAATGATTCAGGAGATTGTGTAGCATTTGTACAACAAGGTGAATTGTGGTGTTATGATGGTGGAAATAATATTATTTCGCAAGTATTTGGATTTCGAAGTGCAGAAGGCATGGATAATAGGGAAAATTATGACCAACATGATATTAAAATTATTCGTGTAGATGAAGCAGGAAGTATTGATTTTATTGTTTATGGATATATGAATCGTGGGATTCATGAAGGAAAAGTTGGAATTGGTGTATATCATTATGATGGTTTAGCACATACCATAGAAGAAGAAGTATTTATTCCATCTGTAAAATCATATGAAGTGTTAAAAGCAGAGCTTGGAAAATTATTATATGTGAATGAACAAAAGATTTTATATTTTATATGGAACTCAAATTTGTATCGTGTGGATTTGAATACGTATGATGTAACAGTTGAATTAGAAGATATGACAGAAGAATGTTTTGCAGTATCAGAATCCAGTCGTTATTTTGCATGGGTAGAACAGGAAGTTTTATATAGTAGTCAAAAAATTCAACTTGCAGATTTTAAAACAGGGAAAATATATGAAATTAAGACAGAGGATAACACATATTTACGTCCATTAGCTTTTGTTGGAGAAGATTTTGTGTATGGAATTGCAAAAATTTCCGATATTATTACAAATGTATCAGGAAATACTATATTTCCAATGTGTGAATTAAAAATCTTAAATACTTCTGAAGATAAGCAAGATGTGATTAAAACATATGTACCATCAAATGGATATATCGGAAAAACAACCGTAGATAAAATGAATATTTATATAGACCTTGTTTCTTTACAAAATGGTTATCTTATCAAACATGGAGAAGATACCATTATGAACAGAGAACCAGCATCAGGAAATGAAGTTTATATCAAAGAAATTGTAACAAATACAAAGCAAACACAAATGACACTTCGTATGAAAGAACAGAATATTTCTACAGTTACAAATATCATTATACCAAAACAGATTCTTTTAGAAGAAGCACGTATTGCAGAAATTATGCCAAAAGATAGTGATGAATGGTATTATGTTTATGTAAAAGGTGAAGTAGTTCTTGCAACAGAAGATATTTCTTATGCAATTAAAGTGGCAAATCAACATTTGGGAATTATATTGAATGAACAACAAAAATATATTTGGAAACGTTCAAGAGATACACAAAAAAATGTATTTACAGACCTTTCTGTAAATGAATCAGATGCTTCGGCAAATTCATTAATTCAATCTATGAGTATTATTTTAATGCGAGAAAATATGGGGCAGAGTGTAAGTCACTTAGTACAAGAAGGAAACTCGCCAAGAGAAATATTACAGAGTGCATTACCGGATATGGAAGTATTTGAATTACATGGAAGTACAACTGAAGAATTGTTATATTTTATTCATAAAGGAACACCTGTACTTGCAATGACAGGAAAAAATGAGGCTGTACTTTTAATAGGATATTCAGCAAATCGTATTTATTATTATAATCCACAAAACCATGTAACATCAAATTTAAGTTATGAAGAAGCAGATACTATGTTTGCTCAAAGTGGAAGTCGCTTTTTTGTATATGTAAAATAAGAAAAAATTACAGTCAAATTGACGAATTACAAATTCGAAATAACTTTTCTGTCGTAAAACTTGAATAAAAATATTTTTTTCTATTGCCAAAGAAGCAAAATTACGTTATAGTTGCATTTGTATTTATTAGAAGTGGAATAAGGAGTGCATATGAGCAGGAAAGATGTAATTGTTTCAAATGTGGCAAAGGGACATAACAATCCAATCGCTGAACTTGTTCAAGTAGCTTGCAGGTTTGATAGTGAAATTATATTGGAAAGTGATAATCGCAGAATCAATGCGAAAAGTATTATGGGAATTATGGCTTTTAATCCATCAGAAGGAATGTCTGTGAGTATTGTAGCAGAAGGTTCTGATGAAGAAGAAGCAATTTTAGAAATTGAAAAATTTTTGGTTTGTGAATAATTTAACAAAGAATTTTAATGAAAACAAGCTAAATACTTATTCAAGGAGGACTCGACATGGGAAGAAGACCAAAAGTAAAAGAAAATACAACAGTAATCAATGAAGAAGTTAAAGTAGAAGAAACAGTTGCAACAGAAGCTGTTGCAGTAGAAACAGAAGTAACAGAAGCACCAGCAAAAAAAGCTACAAGAAAAGCATGTGCTAAAAAAGCAACTGCAAAGAAAGAAGAATGTGTTACAAATGTAGTAATTCAGTTCCAAGGAAATGAAGTTACAGCAGCAACAATCGAAGAAAAAGTAAAAGCTCAATTTGTTGAAGAAGGACACAGAGCTGGTACAATCAAATCATTAAGCATTTATGTAAAACCGGAAGAATATTCTGCTTACTATGTAATTAATGAAAAACATGAAGGACGTGTAGATTTATTCTAATTATCCTACATAAACAAAAAGAACGGAATCGAAAGATATCCGTTCTTTTTTCGTTTTGAATTAATGCGATAGTCGTTTTGTATTTTTAGACATAAAAAAAGCGGGTGATGGGAATCGAACCCACGTATCTAGCTTGGAAGGCTAGTGTTCTACCATTGAACTACACCCGCGTAATAAATATGAAATTGTAGAGTGCCCAGTTCCGGAATCGAACCAGAGACA
>JAFWXB010000364.1 GCA_017523185.1 Lachnospiraceae bacterium
AAAAGGAAATGTGAAAAATAAAATGAATATGCAAAATATAGAATTCTTCTAAAGAATATTAAACCAAATTTTGTATATTTTTTATTTCCTAGCATTTCCTTTTTGGGGCTGTCGCACTAAGAAAATTTCATACAAGATATAGAAGTATTTCTTCGAATGAAAAATGATATCTTGTTATCTTTTTACTTATTACTACAGCCTCTTTCATTTTATTATTTATTTACTTTTTGTATATACTCTAAAATAATCTGCTTTATATTTTGTTTTTCTTCCCCTAATGCAAACGCAAGTTCCCCATAAATTTGATTTTCTGCAAGTTTAAAATAACGTTCATCTATCGCAGTATTCTTCTTTTTGACATCTATTCTCTCTTGCCTACGTACATAAAGTGTTTTAATAATTCCAATCACTTTTTTGGGTTCACGACTTGCAATGGCTTCTTTATAAATTTTTTCACGTTCTTTTTCATTTTCTATCCATGTTTGTTCAATATCCAAAATACTCTTAATCACATCCAAAGCTTGTTCTTTTGTCATTGCAAGGCGAATTCTGCTTTCTGCCATATGTACAGGAATATATATTTCTGCTGTTTGTTCCTCCAATGGAACTAATACAAAATATGTTTCTTTCGTTCCTGCAATATCCATCACAACAACATCTGTAATTTTACAAATTCCATTGTTCGCATTTACTACAAAATTTCCAATTTCAAACATAATCTACCTCTTTCTCTCATTTCGCCACTACATAAAAACATTTACACGCTTATTTTATAAAAACTAAAAACCCACTATGCCTTATCAGTACAATGCATAGCAGGTTCTTAACAAGCCATTCTTATTTTATTTTAACATCTTTTTTTATTTTTCGTAAGCAAAAAAATTATTTTTGAAGTAGAAATTTCTTAATAAGCATAAATAATAAAATATAACATATTACACAAAATTGAAAAATTCCATTAAATATTTCTTTCCCATCTATCAAATTCTTTTACAATATAAGTTGCATCTTTTGCCATATCTCCTTTTGGAGAAATATTCGATTTTACATAAAAAGTATCAAATCCAACAGTTTTTGCTCCACCAATATCGGTACGGGAATCATTTCCAATAAATAATGTTTTGCTTGTATCTAAATGATATTTCTCTACTAATATATCAAAAAATCGCTTGTCCGGTTTTTTTGTTTTATAATCGGAAGAAATAAGAATTGCATCAAAATATTTTGCAATATCAAGTACATGCATTTCATATTCTGTAAAAATACGTTGTGCATTGGATAATAAATATATCTTCTTTCCTGCATTTTTTAATGATTGTAACATTTCTTTTGTTCCTTCATACAATTTCACATAATCAGTAGAAAGTGCACGGAAAAATTGTCCTGTATGAATTGCAAGTTCCTTATTAACTTCCGGATTTTTCTGTTTATTTTTTGTTTGAAATAATTCTAAAAATACATCTGTTAATTCAATTTCTGGTGAGGCTTCATGTGCATATTTCGGGTCTTGTTCTAAAGTTGATTTTAATTTCGTTTCTTTTCCTTTTACAAGCGTATAATATGCTTTTTTTAGTTCTTCCGGTGTATAATGTGCATCATAATATCCATAGAATAAACACAATTTTCCCCAAAGTGTAGCATCATCTTCATCTGTTCGAATATCTACTAATGTTCCGTACAAATCAAATACATAATTTTCATAAGTAAGTGGTAATTTTGCCATTTTTATTTCTCCTTTCATATTAAGAATTTACTTTTGCTATACTTATAATACCATAAACCCACATTATGGATATATAAAACTTGATGTTCATCTGTGTATGATTAAGTTGAATCACTTAGTTTCATTATAAATAACTGCTTTTGCAATCTGTCAGTTAAAATTGCTTTCTCAAAGATAATAATATCTTTTTTTCTAATCTCGATACTGCAACTTGATTCATTCCTAATACTTTTGCACTTTCACTTTGTGTTTTCCCTTGTAAATAACGCAATTCTATTAATTGTCGTTCTTTTTCCTGTAACGTATCTAACATTTGTAAAACAGTAATACGATTAATCAATTCTGTTTCACCTGTTTTGGTATCTTCTAATTGGTCTGCTAAAAGCAACTGCGTTCCATCTGTCTGTGATTGATTGCCAATTGGTTTATAAATAGATTCTACATCTGTTGTTGCTTCTATTGCAACTAAAATTTCTTCTGAAGTTAATTTTGTTACCTCTATCAATTGTTCTAATGTTGGGTCACAGTTTAATGTTTTCTTTAATTCTTCTTTTGCTATTGCTATTTTTCTTGCATGTTCTTTTATCTGCCTGCTAATATGAATCATTCCATCATCTCTTAAAAATCTTCGAATTTCCCCAATAATCATAGGTACTGCATATGTAGAAAAAGAAAAATCCGTCGTTGTATCAAACTTATCAATTGCCTTTATCAGCCCAATTACTCCAATTTGGAACAAGTCTTCATTATCATGTCCACGATT
>JAFWXB010000365.1 GCA_017523185.1 Lachnospiraceae bacterium
TTACACGACAATATTCAAATGGATACTCTCCAACTTCCCAAAATTCAATGAGTTCTTCTAAAGATTCTTCTAACATATATTTCATACATGGCAATTCCTTTAATGCTTTGAGTTTTTCTTCTTTATCGTCATAATCTTCTAACTCTAACTCATGTTCTATTTCAGCTATTGAGAATGTAATGTTTTCTGTAAATGTGGTCTGGTTTTTTTCATTTTTTATATCTACGAATATATCTTCATAATCTTCATCTCCAGCCCATTCTTCAGAATCGTATTGTAGAAGCTCTCCGTTTTGAAATTCCATTTTGAAATTTACAATAAATGAACTGCTACTTGAATTTGTTACAAAATCCATTCTAATTTTCATACAGTTTTCCCCTTATTTTCCTAAATCTACTTCAATACAACTGCCTTTATTGGACTTTTTAATCATAACTTTCTTTGGTATTTCTTGTTTTAATTCTTCTCTGTGCGAAATAATACCTATGAGTTTATCACTTTCGGATAATTGATGAAGCATAGAAATTGCATCATTTAATGATTGTTCGTCTAGTGTTCCAAAGCCTTCGTCTATAAAAAGTGCATCTATTTTAATTCCACCTGCATTTGCTGTGACACAATCGGATAAGCCAAGTGCTAAACTTAATGATGCTATAAAACTTTCACCACCGGATAAGGTACTCACCGGTCGTTTTTTGCCTGTATAATTATCTAAAATATCTAAATTTAAAGCTACATTTCCTTTTGCTTCAAAATCTTCATGGCGATATAACTGGTACTTACCCCCACCCATTAAATGAAGTCGTTTGTTTGCTGCACGAATAATATTATCAAATCCTGACATCTGTACATATGTTTCAAAAGAAGTTCGATTTTTCCCAACTGTTTTTCCACCAAATAAATTTGAAAGATTATGTAACATAGTTACTTTTTCTAATTGTTCTTCAGCTTTTTCTTTCTTACTTTGAATATTCTGCAAAAGTTTCTGATTATCTTCTTGTCTGTGTTGTGTCTTGGTAAAACGAATTTGTGCTTGTTGTTCGGCTTGTTGGGCTTGTTCTTTTTCTATACGTGCTTGTTGCTCATCTAAACGTATCTTTCCTTGAATTGCTTCCTTTGCACTTTCTAAATTCGCTTGTTTGCTGATAAGTGTTTGTTGATATATTTGAAGTTCTTGTTCTGTTCTTATAATTACTTCTCTTGCAACAACATACATTTTAAATTCTGCTTCTGTTTCAAATCCTTGTAGTTGTTGTTTTTGCACATATTCTGTATATTTTTCTTGCACACTTTGCACTAAATTCTGTGTTTGTTCTTGATAGCTTTCCAATGAGGCTTTACTTGCAGATTCTAATGCCTTTGTATCAATTTCCATTTGACGCATTTTTTCTATTGTTTGGTAAATAGACTCTGCTTCTGTTTCTAATTGTTTTCGGGCTTGTACTGCTTCTTGTAATGTCTGATACTGAAATGCTGTACTTTCAAGTTCTTGCATTTGTCCAGCAAGTTGTGCATATTGTTTTTCCAATTCCGACAATTCTTCTTTTAATGCTACTAATGCCTGTTCTGCTTGGTCTTTTTGTTTATTATCAGCTAATACCTCTTTTTGTAATGCTTCATATGTTTTCTGTCGTTTTTGAAGTTCCAAATATTGTTGTTCTGCTTGGTCTTTTTGTTCTTTGATATCTAATATGTATGCTTGTAATTGTTTGATAACACGTTCTTTTGTAATACCATAATTATTATCTTCTTCCGTTATTTGAGAAGTTAATTCTTGTATTAATAAATTTTTTTGTTGTGATAATGCTCTAATATCATATGCAGAATTTTCTAATAGTTCAATAATCTTTATAAATACTGTTTTTTGTTCCGTTTCAAATTTTGATTTCTGTGCTACCGTTTGTTCATTTGCAATATTTTTTATTTGTTCTGCTTTTTCACATTTTAATTTTAAGTTTTCTAATTCATTTTCTGTAATGCCTGTTTTTGGCAATGCAGCAGGTGAAGGATGATTTGTAGAACCACATACCGGACACGCTTTTCCATCTTCTAATTGAGATGCTAAAATGCCTGCTCTTGATGCTTCTAATAATTTTTCATATTGTTGATATTCTTGCAAAATTGCATCATATATCTGTCGTTTTGCTAAATAATCTTTTTGAATTTCTTTTAACTGAATTTCTGTTTTTTGCAATTTTGGCAATTCTTTTTGCAATAAGACGTTGGCATTTTTATATGCTCCATCTAAATCTTTACATTTTACCTCTGCACGAACACATTCTTGTGAAACATTTTCTAATGCTGTTATTTGTGTCTGTTTTTCTTCGATTTGGTTTTTCAGTTTTTCAAATACTTGTTCTTGTGCTTCTTTTTGGGCAACAATTGTTTGTTTTTCGATTTTACAAGTTCTTATTTGTTTTGTGAGATTGTCACGTTTTTGATATTTTTCTTCTTCAGCTTTTAAACGCTTTGCTTTATCTGCTTTCTCATCTGCAAATGCTTTTTTACTTTCTGCATCTTTACGAAATTCAACAGCTTTTATATATTGGTTTTGTGCATTTTCCCATTGTTCACTAGCTTTCAAACATTTTGCTTGTATACTTTCTAATTCTTTTTGTTCTGCTTGATAACTATCATAAAACGGTTTTACTTCATAAACAGCTTTTTTTTGTTTTTGAACCATTTGATTTTTCAATTCTATCTGTTCTTTTTTCTGTTCTAATTCTTCGTATTCTTTTACAGCAGTATCGTATTTTTTAAACAATTCATTATTTGCATGAATCAATGTATATTCTTTTGTTTTTTCTGCTAATTCTTGTTGTTTTTGTTTATAATCGCTTTGTAATACTTCTATAACTTCTGCATCTTCTGCAATTATCATTTGCAAAAGTTCTATCTTATTATCTAATTGATATTGTTTTCCGTCTGAACGTAACTGTTTCTTTTGTTCTGTAAGTTCTTCTATATATTTACTGTTTTCTCCACATTCAATATTTTCAAAATACAATCCAATACTTTTATAAATATCTGCCATTTCCCCACTTGCATTTTTAAAACGCTTTTCCATAAGAAACGCCATATCGTTATAGCCTTTTGTTAAAAAGATTTTTTGTAAAATCTCACTACGTTTTTTGGAATCGGCATTTAATACATCACGAAATTCTCCTTGGGCAATCATGGAAATTTGTTTAAACTGATTATAATCAATTTTTAACAAATCAATGACAGCATCTTTTACTTTTACAGCACCTTCAATTGGTGTATCCGGTTCGCGAATAAGTGTCGCTTTTGCAGTTTTGGAAGTAAAACCTGTTCCTGTTTTTTTACGTTTTTCATATTGAGGAGAACGATAAATTGTATATGTTCGTCCCATATGAGAAAATGTAAATTCTACAAACGTATCTTCTGTTTCATTTGCAAAATCACTTCGCATTGTTTGAATCGTTCTATCCGTTCCACTTGTTTCATTAAACAATGCAAATGTAATTGCATCAAAAATAGTCGTTTTTCCTGCTCCTGTATCACCTGTAATTAAAAACAAACCCTTTTGTCCTAATTCTTCAAATGCCACTTCTGCTTTCGATGCATATGGTCCAAACGCATTCATAATTAATTTTATTGGTCTCATTCAATCACACCTGCCTCTTTTGCTACTTCTTTAATAATATCCCATTCTTTCTCACTTGGTTCTGTTCCATGTATCAATTTATAAAAATCAAATACTAATTCTTCAA
>JAFWXB010000366.1 GCA_017523185.1 Lachnospiraceae bacterium
GGTATGTTAGTAAAAGCTACAAAAATTAGTGTATTTTTATTCCTTTTACTTGCAGTTATCTTAAATTTGGGTATTTGGTAAAAGAAAGAAGGCTGTCATGGACAGTCTTTTTTTATTTTATTAATTATAGATAAGTAAATTTATGTATGTGATAAAGACATATTACGAATTATAGCAATAACTGTCTTTGTAAAATAGAAAACGCAACTATATTTTGTGTAGTTTTTCGTATTTTATAAATTATAGTAAAAATATTATTTTCTTAGGAGGTTTCAATGGATTGGGAGTTATTATTTGAAAAACGAAAAAAAATGGTTTATGAGTTCATTTGTGATGAAGTGTATGTTCCTATGAAAGCAAAAGAACTTGCTATTGTATTAAATGTCAAAAAAGAAGAACGTATGGAATTGGATTTGATTTTGCAAGAACTTGTGATAGAGGGAAAAATAACGCTTTCTAAACGAGGAAAATATGCAAAAGCAGAAGAAAAATTAATGATAGGAACATTTAATGCACATCCAAAAGGATTTGGATTTGTTTCTATAGAAGGGGAAACAGAAGATATTTTTATTCCGGAAACAAAAACAAGTGGAGCTTTTCATATGGACAAAGTGCAGGTTTCTATTTCGCCTGTTGTGACTGGTCGAAGAAAAGAAGGAAGTATTGTAAATATTTTAGAACGAGGTATGAAGGAATTAGTCTGCACATATGAAGAAAGCAAGACATTTGGTTTTGCAGTACCTGACAATCCAAAATTCGGGCAAGATATTTTTATTCCATTAGAACGTTCTTAAGGAGCTGTAAAAGGACATAAAGTAGTTGTTGAGATTACAAATTATGGAAAAGCCGGAAGAAAGCCGGAAGGAAAAGTGATTGAGATTTTAGGTCATATCAATGACCCTGGAACAGATATTTTGTCGATTGTAAAAGCATATGATTTACCAACGGAATTTTCTCAAAAGATTATGAAACAAGTAGAAAATGTATCAAATGCAGTATCACAGGCAGATATGGCAGGCAGAATGGATTTAAGGGATGTTGTTATGGTAACCATTGATGGAGAAGATGCAAAAGATTTAGATGATGCAGTTTCTTTATCAAAAGAAGGAGAAAATTATATTTTAGGTGTACACATTGCAGATGTTACGAATTATGTACAGGAAAATAGTGCACTTGATATTGAAGCCTTAAAACGTGGTACATCTGTTTATTTGGTAGACCGTGTAATTCCAATGCTTCCACATAAATTGTCAAATGGAATTTGTTCCTTAAATGCAGGAGAAAATCGTCTTGCATTAAGCTGTATTATGAAAATTAATCCAAAAGGAGAAGTCGTTGACCATAAAATTGCAGAAACCGTTATTTGTGTCAATGAGAGAATGAGCTATACAAGTGTAAAGAAGATTTTAGAAGACAAAGACGAATGTGAAATTGAAAAATACAAAGAACTTGTTCCTATGTTTGAAGAAATGCGTGATTTAGCAGAAATTCTTCGTAAAAAACGAATGAAACGTGGTTCGATTGATTTTGATTTTCCAGAAACAAAAGTAATTCTTGATAAAAATGGAAAACCAATCGAAATTCGTCCATATGATAGAAATACTGCAACAAAAATTATTGAAGATTTTATGTTAATCGCAAATGAAACAGTAGCAACGGATTATTTTTGGCAGGAAATTCCATTTGTATATCGTACACATGATAATCCGGATAGTGAAAAAATTAAAAAATTAGCAACATTTATCAATAATTTTGGATACACATTGCATATTGGAACAGATGAAGTACACCCAAAAGAATTACAAAAACTTTTGATGAAAATAGAGGGAAGTGACGAAGAAGCCTTAATTAGTCGTTTGACTTTGCACTCTATGAAACAGGCAAGATATACGACAATTAATACAGGGCATTTTGGTTTGGCAACAAATTATTATTGTCATTTTACTTCACCAATTCGACGTTATCCTGATTTGCAAATTCATAGAATTATCAAAGAAAACTTAAGAGGTCGTTTTAATGATAAGCGTTGGGAACATTACGAAAAAATTTTACCGGAGGTTTCCAAGCAATCAAGCGAAACGGAACGTCGTGCTGAAGAAGCAGAACGTGAAACGATTAAATTAAAAAAAGTAGAATATATGCAAGAACATATTGGAGAAACATTTGATGGTGTAATTTCTGGTGTGATGGAATGGGGCATTTTTGTAGAACTTCCAAATACCGTAGAAGGACTTGTGCGAGTAACGGAAATGTGGGACGATTACTATCACTTTATAGAAGATTCGTATGAAATGGTAGGAGAAACAACCGGAAAACGATATAAATTAGGACAAAAAGTAAAAGTGCGTGTGGAATCAGCAGATAAATTAATGCGAACAATTGATTTTTCATTGGTGGAAGAAAATATTTAAACAAATTGGAAAGTCGTGCATATATTATATATAAAAAGGGTGTAAATATATTTTTAGCATGACAATATTTATGACAAAAAAAGCCGAAAACCATTGATTCTTCTAAAGAATCCTTGATTTTTCGGCTTTTTCTATTAGTGGACTAGACGGGAGTCGAACCCGTGTCCAAAAACCAATTCCCTGTCCTTCTACGAGTGTAGTCTATTATTTTTCATTCCCTCCACCGTCCGATAACAGACAATCTGACGGATTTAGTAGCTTCATAATACGCCCACTAACGCAAAGCTTTGCTAGTGTCGTTTCCTACATCGTCGAAGCCTGAGTCCTAAAGTGTAGGTGCTCTAGGTCAGACTGCTGCAAACTAGGCAGCGTATGCTAAATTTTCTTCAGCGTTTAATTTTAAGTTTGGCATTTAACGCATTCCATGCGACTCGCTTCTCCAGCTGCATAGCCCCTGTCGAAACCATTACTAGCCCAAGTTTCTTACTTTAAAATCGCGTTCTGCTTCACGACGTTGGTCTTTTTTTGTAATATCCTGACGTTTATCGTAAAGTTTCTTACCTTTAGCAAGTGCGATTTGAACTTTTACAAGACCGCCCTTTAAGTATACCTCAACCGGAACGATTGTGTAACCCTTTTGTGCAGTTTTTCCAAAAAGTTTTTGAATTTCTTTTTTATGGAGAAGAAGTTTTTTTGGTCGGAGTGGGTCTTTATTAAAAATATTGCCCTTTTCATATGGACTAATATGCATTCCATATAAAATAACTTCTCCTTTTTCAATATGAATAAATGATTCTTTAATACTGCATTTACCCATACGAATGGATTTTACTTCTGTTCCATGAAGGCTGATGCCGGCTTCATAGATTTCTTCTAA
>JAFWXB010000367.1 GCA_017523185.1 Lachnospiraceae bacterium
CGACATTGATACCGGAAGCAGGTGTACAAAGTGCCGATTTTCGAGCCGGTGGATTTTCTTCTGTATCCACAGTTCGTTTGTTACCGGCAGGTATTTTTATTATAATTGCACTTTTTCTATTATTTACACTTTGTAATGAATTAGATGTAATGGCACTTGGAGAAGATACAGCACAAGGACTTGGACTTTCCGTTAAAAAAATGCGTGTGGTATTTTTGATACTTTCAGCACTTTTAGCAGGAGCATGTGTTAGTTTTTGTGGTTTATTAGGTTTTGTAGGGCTGATTGTACCACATTTAGGAAGAAAATTAGTTGGAAACGAAAGTAAGAAATTATTATGCTTTACAACTGTTTTTGGAGCAGGATTTGTAACCATTTGTGATTTAATAGCCAGAATGGCATTTTCACCATATGAAATACCGGTAGGAATCTTAATGTCCTTTCTTGGTGGTCCATTTTTTATTTTTATCTTATTACAAAAAAAGGGAGTACATACATGATAGACGTAATTAATTTATGTACAGGATATGAAAAAAAACAGGTACTTCATAATATTTGCGTATCTTTTCCAAAAGGAAAAATAACTGTTTTAATAGGTCCAAATGGTTGTGGAAAAAGTACACTTTTAAAAACATTTGTGCGAATCAATTCTCATACATCAGGAGAAATTTGGATTCAAGAAAAAAGCATAGAAAGCTATTCATCAAATGAGTTAGCAAAACAAATTGCTTATTTGCCACAAAAAAAACAAACACCTGACATATCGGTACTTCGTATGGTACTTCATGGACGTTTTCCATATTTACATTATCCTCGCAAATATCGAGAAGAAGATATTGTAATGGCAAAACATGCATTAGCGAGAGTTGGTTTGTCTGCATTTGAGGAAGAAAATATAAATAGACTTTCCGGTGGTATGCAACAAAATGTCTATATTGCAATGGCACTTGCACAAGATACACAAACGATTTTACTAGATGAACCAACAACGTATTTGGATATTTCTCATCAATTACGTTTAATGAAAATGATGCGAACGTTAGCAGATGAAGGAAAAACAATTATTATGGTACTTCATGACTTATCACAAGCGTTTCGCGTTGCAGACAAACTTGTAGTTTTAAAAGAAGGTAAGGTGCTTGCGACAGGCACACCAAAACAAATGTATGAAAACAAAAAACATATTATAACAGATACGTTTGATGTGGAAATGGAACGCATAGAAACAAAAACGGGTTGGCATTATATATGTGAAGATATATAAAAAGTGCTATAATTAGAACAAGAATGTAAATAGCGAAATAAACAATAGTGAATGGAATATTGGGTTATAACTTTTTATAATTAACAAAATCTCAAAGGATATATTATAAACAAATTATTTTGTGGATTATATTTTGCAAAATATACTAACTTAATTAATTTATTTTACAAAAATCTAATATAACAAAAAAGAATGATAAAGTACGGAAAGAAAAATAAGGTATAATAAAAACTTATTAAAAGAAAGAGGAAATCATATGACATTATTTCCATTTTTTATAGATATTTCTAATCAAATCGGAATGATTACAGGTGGTGGAACATACGCATTAGAGAAAATACAAAAGTTGCGTTCTTATGGAGTAAAGTTGATTGTAATTGCAACGGAATTTTTACCGGAAATTGAGAAAATTGCAAAAGAATCTGATAGGTTACAAATTGAAAATAAAGATATACAAGAAAATATACAAATAAAAAATTCCCAAAATAAGCAAGTTGTATATTTATCAGAAGATGAGGAAAAAATTAACATAAAAAAAACAAATCCACAAAAACAATTTTCAGAAATTCATTTATTAAAAAAATCATTTTCGGAATCAGATTTAGAAAGAAATCCTTTTTTTGTTATTATAGCAGGAGAAGATAAAAATGAAAATCAAAGAATTTATGAGCTTTGTTGTAAAAAAAGAATTTTAGTAAATACAGTTGATGATATGGAACATTGTCAGTTTGTATTTCCATCATTGATTCAAAAAGGAAATCTTTCGATTGGAATTTCTACAAATGGAGCAAGTCCAAGTATGACAATTCAATTAAAAAAACAAATAGAAGAATTAATTCCGGATAATACAGAAGAAATTTTAGATTGGTTACAAGAAAAACGACCTTACATAAAGAATGTAATTTCAGATAAAAAAATGCGATTTGTATTTTTTCGTATCTTAACAGATATTTGTATGGAAAAAAATGGGATTTTAGAGGAGTGGGAATTAAAAAAAATGATAGAGATATTTATTGGTACAAAATGCAAATAAATGTTATAATTATATGGAAAAACCATAGGTTTGCCTGTGGAAGTAGTAAAAATAAGGAAAATCAACTATTTATTGGAAAGGAGAAAAGTTATGTCATGTACACTTAACTCAGATGAAATCAAACGTGTAAAAGCACTTGGTTTTTTAAATAATAGAGGTACAAATCTTTTTAATGGTCGTATTATTACTGTAAATGGTAAAATTACAACAGAACAAGCCAAGATAATTGCAGAAGCAGCAGAAAAATTTGGCTGTGGGGAGTTAGAGTTTACAACGCGTCTTACAATAGAAGTAAGAGGGATTTCTTATGAAAATATAGAAGCATTTCGTGCATATATTGCAAAAGCAGGTTTGTCAACAGGTGGAACAGGTACATTAGTACGTCCTGTGGTATCTTGTAAAGGTACAACTTGTCAATTTGGGTTATATGATACATTTGCTTTGTCCGAAAAAATCCATGAACGATTTTATCTTGGATATCGCAATGTGAAACTTCCACATAAATTTAAAATTGCAACAGGTGGTTGTCCAAATAATTGTGTAAAACCAGACCTTAATGATCTTGGTATTATCGGACAGTTAATTCCAAACTTTGATGAAGATATGTGTAATGGATGTAAAAAATGTCAGGTGGAAGCTATGTGTCCAATGAAAGCGGCTGTAGTGGAAGATGGCGTACTTGAAATTGATCAGGATGTATGTAACAACTGTGGTCGTTGCGTAGGTGTATGTCCATTTGATGCAATCGAAGATGGTACAGTAGGCTACAAGATTTATATAGGCGGAAGATGGGGCAAGAAGGTTGCTCATGGTAAAGCACTTGGCAAGATTTTCACATCAGAAGAAGAAATGCTTGATACAGTAGAAAAAGCAATCCTTCTTTTCCGTGAACAGGGTCAGACCGGCGAACGTTTTGCAGATACCATCGCTAGAATCGGATTTGAAGAAGTAGAAAGACAGCTTCTTGCAAATGATATCATAGAAAGAAAACAGGAAATACTCGATGCTAAA
>JAFWXB010000368.1 GCA_017523185.1 Lachnospiraceae bacterium
AATGCCATTGGATTATGAAATTGTATATGCAAATAAAGAAGTAGCTCGTATTTGTGGTGGAGATATGGAGCGTTTACGTTATTTGATACGAAAACTATTTTCTGATGAAAAAGAGCAATTGATGAATAAAATGTATCGTGCTGCATATCTTGGAGAAACAGTCGAATGTCATGTATATAGTACACTTTCGAGCAGATATTTGACATTAGTTCTTTCGCAATTCCAAAATGGTTATGTAAGTTGTATGGTGCAAGATGCAACACATTCTTATATTTATGAAAATACATTAAATAATGTTATGAAATCATTTAGAGAAGTATATTTCTTGCATTTGGAAGATAATTATTGTCGTATGATTTATCCGGATGAAAATCGTTTAATGGATAGAGGAAATTATGAGGAAGTTATCAATCGTCATTTTACAACGAATAAGATATTAAATTATGATAGAGAAAATGTCAGAAATTTCTTATCTTTAGAAAACTTAAAGCGTATCTTACGCAAACAAGATACAGCAGAATATAAATATCGCAGAAGTGTACATGGAATTGGCGAGGAATGGTGCTTGACAACCGTTCAAGTATCGGAACGTCAAAAAGGAATTCCAAAAACAGCAATTATTACTATTCGCAGTATTGATGCACTTATGCGTGAGCAGGAAGAACGAAAACGACAAAATATGGCAGAAATGCTTGCGAATATGTCAGAAGGATTTTTTATTTATCAAGCAGTTGGAGAAGAAAAAATTTTATATGCAAATCCAACAGTTCTTAAAATCTTTGGTTGTGATACCATGGCAGAATTTAATGAAATGGTACATCATTCATTTAAAGGAATGGTACATCCGGAAGATTTGAATCGTGTGGAATGGGAAATACATGAACAAATAAATTATTCTGATACGAATATGGATTATGTTTCCTATCGAATTGTTCGAAAAGATGGAAGCATACGTTGGATAGATGATTGTGGACATTTGGTAGATACGGATTCGGTAGAAGATGCAAATCTGTTTTATGTATTGATTTCCGATGTTACGGATACAATTACAGAAGCACAAAAAGGTAAGTTATTAGCATTAAATCATTATTTTAACCAAATCAAATAAATAAAAAAGCAATTTGTACAAAAAATATTAGAAAAATTGTACAAGTTGCTTTTTTTTATGTTTTTTGGAATAGATATTGCTTTTTACGTCCTACAAGTATAAGATAATCTTACAGATGTAGGATGATTTGGAGGTAATGAATTATGAAATTAACAGATGCAGAATGGTCGGTACTTGAAGTGCTTTGGAGTGGTAGTTATTTTTCTTTAAAAGAAATTACAGTTGCATTAGAACCAATTCAGGGTTGGAGTAAAAAAACAGTTTTAACATATTTAACACGCATGGAAGCAAAAGGGCTTGTGGAAATTAACCGTTCACGTGAAAAACCTTATGCAGCAGGAATATCAAGAGAAATATGCGAAAGAGAAGAACGCAAAGATTTTTGTAATAAAGTTTATAAAGGTGCAACAGGAGATATGATAGCAGCGTTTTTAAAAGAATCTAGCATTTCAAAAAAGGAAATAGAACGTTTACGCAAGTTATTAGATGAAATGGAGGTGTAGTGTATGACAAATATTTGGGGATTTTTCTTACATACAACCTATGTATCGTTAGTGGCAATCTTATTATTACAATCAGCGTTTGTTTGTGGTGTGTTTTCGCCTGTATTAGTGATACCATATGGTGTAGATTTAGATGAAAAAGTGATTTTGCATGAATTGCTTCACTTAAGGTATAAAGATGCAACACAAAGTATGATATGGTGTATGTTACGTTCTTTGCATTGGTGTAATCCTTTTTGACAAATTGTATTTTAAGAAAATTGGGGACTGTTGGAATTTCAATAGTCCTTTTTTATAACATAAAAATATTTTGTAGGAATGGTATTGTTTTAGTAAAAGTTAATAAAAAGTAGATTGGAATATTAGTGAAAATG
>JAFWXB010000369.1 GCA_017523185.1 Lachnospiraceae bacterium
AGCAAATGATCCAAACTTGGTGAAAGTCCCTTTGTATCTCTTTGTGTCACATCATATGGGTCATACGGTGCAATAACATCTGCAAAAATAGCAATCAATATTAGAAATAACACAATAATAAATCCCAATCGACCCTGCTTATGATTCCATATTTTTTTGATAAAATTGAGAAAACCTTTTGAAACTGTCTTAAAAATTTCTATACTTTTTTCTTTCATTATCTTCTCTCCCCTAATGTGACACGAGGGTCAAGTAAGCTATAACATAAATCTGTTACTAAATTGGCCACAAGTGCAAATGCAGATAAAAAAATCATAATTCCCATCATCAATGGATAATCATTTGTATTATTTGCTTCTAAAAAAAGTGTTCCAATTCCATTCCAGTTGAAAATCTGCTCAATCACAACAGAACCACCAATTAAACCACTAATGCTCATGCCTAGACTTGTTACTATCGGAAGCATTGCATTTCGAAGTGTATGTTTATAAATGACACTTCCATTCGAAACACCTTTTGCTTTTGCTGTAATGATAAAATTTTCATTGGAAACTGCAATCACACTATTTCGTGTATTTTGTGCATATGAAATAATTCCACCAATCACAGAACTAATAATTGGAAGTCCTGCATTATAAAACACATTTCCAATACTTTGCATATTCCATTGGAACGAAGACACCATATTTTGGTCCGTATATGCAGGAAAAATCTCCCATTGAAAGCCAAAATAAAACGCCAATAATAACGCAATAAAGAATGATGGAACTGCTGTTGTAATTGTAGAAGCATTCATCAATGCTCTATCCTGCCAACCTCCACGCTTCCATGCACAAAATGCTCCGATAAAAATTCCAAATACTACAGAAATCAGCATACTTGATACGGAAAGTACCAATGTCCATGGAAGCCTTTCTGCAATTAAATCTACAACTTTTGGACTGCCCGATTGGTAAGAAGTTCCCAAATCTCCATGTAGCAAATCTTCTATATACCGAACAAATTGAGACCATGTAGAACCATCTAAACCATATTGTTTTCTTGTTAATTCCTTAATTACTTTGTAATGTTCATCACTCATATTCCCTTGTGCAGGATAATAACGTGCACAAGGGTCATCTACTCCCAAACGGGGAATGAAAAAACAAAGTGTCACTACAATAGCAAATATAAAAAATGTGTATAGTATACGTTTTAC
Source organism: Lachnospiraceae bacterium (assembly GCA_017523185.1). The sequence goes on from JAFWXB010000369.1 coordinate 1,199, forward strand.
TATGTATATTTTTTCCATTGTTTTCTCCAAGTTTTTTCTTAATTTCATAGATTACAATCTATGTTTATTATTCTTCTTTCAACAAATTTAGTACCATTTACAATATACTTTTATTCTTAAAATAACTACATTCCATCATTATCTTCCCTTTAAACGAATACTAAAAATAAAACAATTTCTATTCATTTGATACTTCTACCTCTTGTACCTGCTTTAAATTCGCCAATGTATCCATATTAAAGATTGTTTGACCTGCCGATGCCACATATCCTGTAAAACGGTCTGTTCGTGCCACCGAAAGCACTTCTGATGCATATAATGGAATTTTATAATATTCCTCTGCTGTTATTTTTTGTAACTCTTTTATCAATTCGACTTTTTTATCCTGATTTAAGGTATAACGCATTTCTTCTATTATATTTGTGGTATGTTCATTTTCATATTTTCCATAATTTGAAGAACGTTCTTGTGTAACGAAATGTGCTTTATACATTACATCTGCATTTGCCATATTTAATACAACAGTTTGTACTGTCATATCAAAATTACTTGGATAAATATATGTTGTTTCCGGCGTTGAACCCGATGCCTTGAATTGTACGTCAATTCCAATTTTTTGAAATTGGCGTTGTAAATATGCAACTAAATCTTGTTGTGCAGATACTGTCAGTATTTCAAAGGAAATACGTTCTCCATTTAACAAACGATATCCGTCACTATCTTTTTGAGGGTATAAATTGTCTAAAATAGCATTTGCTTCTTTTACTTTTTCGTCTATATTTCCTACTAAAATATCCGATTCTGCATGATACAATTGCTCATTATTTTTTAAAATAAGTCCTGCAGATGCTGTTGTTCCTGCACCATTTAACACCTTTTTCACTAATTCCTCTTGATGAATGGCAAGTGCAATTGCTTTTCGAAAATTCACATCTTGTAATAATACTTTCATACCTTCATTATATGGAGAAGTCGGATTGATATTAAGTACCAAACATGTTACAGATGTACCTGCTGAACGTGAAACAAAAATATCCTTTTCCTGTTCAAAAAGTGAAAGATAATTGGAACTAATCGAACTATCCAGCATATCAATATAGCCTTTTCGCAATGCAAATACAGCCGTATTTGCATCTAAATAAAGCAAAATTTTTATTTTATCGACTTTATAAAGTGCCCCTCCATTTTCATCTGTTAAATGATAATTTGGATTTCGGTCTAATGTAATCATTTGCGTATTTGTTTCTTCTCGATTTAAAATCCAACCACCACTTCCTATGGGATTTTGATATTGTGCTAAAAATTCCCCTTGTGGATTTTTATTATTGAGTTGTTGTTCTTCTGTTACAATTGGTGCCCAAATATGCTCCGGTAAAATTAAAATCGTATTAAAAAGTGTTGTAACTGCACCAAGTACCTTATTGACAAGCAGATACATAACTGTATCTTTTTCATGTTCTGCAATTCCAAATGTACCACTATAATCCGGATGTTTGGCAGTAAACATTCCTTGTGTAATAACTTCACCTCTATTCGACTCATGTTTTAAATCTGCCGTCCAAGCCAAAGCCCCTGCATGATTGCTAAGTGCATTATCTGTTCCAATATCAAACGAATAATAGACATCTTCTACTGTCAATTTTTTGCCATCAGACCAATAAATATTGTCAAAAAGCTCTACTCGCACCACCATATAATCTTCCGATACTGCATTATAATATTTCTCTACAGCAGAATAATCATTTTTTCCATCAAATGTGCCATCTTGTGTCAAAGGCTGTCCTTCTAAATCTACATAACACCATTGTTTTGCAATCAGAGAATTAAACTCTCCACTTTCTTCATCATAAGAAAAAAGCGTATTGTATAACATACTTGCAATTGTTGGTGCAATACCATCTCTTGATAACCAAGGCATAAAAGACGTTGGAAATGATGTCCCTATATGCCCTACATATAATGTAGAAGATGTGTCTTCTTTTCTTGTAGCTATGGATGTACTGCAACCGGTAAGTGATATACTGCTAATACAGATACAACTGATAAGTAATAAGACAAAGAGTTTCTTATTCATTTTATAATTCATAATCATAATATCCATCTTTTATAGAATTGGATACGCAAGTTGTTTTCCAAATCCGGTTTTTGTTGCAGAATTATCATATACTTCCTCAATACGGAAAATATATGCAGGATAAGATAACCATCTCGACATATCCGGTGTATGATACATATCATGCTGTGCATTGATAAACTGCTGATATAATTCACGTTTTCCGGAAATCATTTCATCATAAATTTCTACTTTTCCTTTTAATTTGTAAGAAATAATTGGTGGCTGATGGAAAATCAATGCAGCTTCTTTATTTACCTGATAATTTGTCCAAGTATGGCTTTTTGCCATTTCCAAACTACCCATTTTTGTAAAATCCATTCTGTGATGTGCTTCATCAGCATACATATATTTAATTAGTAAT
>JAFWXB010000370.1 GCA_017523185.1 Lachnospiraceae bacterium
AGGCAGCGCAGATTTGTCGAAAGTCAATAATGGAGTATTCACCTAAAAGCAATGCCGCAAAAGATTATAACGAATGGATAGAGGAAGTGCTGCATTGAATGAATACATATACTCCAATTGTTTCCGTTACTGCCCTTTAGAAAACTACTTTGTTCCGCAAGTTCAAAAAGAGTTTTAAAATCTTCTTCGGTGTACTGTTTTAATCTTGCCTTAATAGCTTTCTTTCTTGCATCTGACAATTTGGTTACTTTTGGGTATGATTTACAAACGCTGTTATATAAATTAACAACGTAATGCATTGTGCTTGTAGATACTTTTGGTTCGTTAATAACTGTTTCTGATTCATTTTTTTCAAGATTTTGGTTTGGTTCGTCGTTTTCCGAGGTCGGAAAATGACAAAGATACGAAGTATCTTGTATATTATCTTTACCTAACCTAACCTTACCTAACCTAACCTTACCTATGCCTTCATTTTGGCAAGTGTTGTCTGTCATTTGTCCGTCATTTGTCTGACAAAAAATTTTTTCTTGTCTGTCATTTGTCTGACAAATATTTTCTTGCTGACTATCCCTTGTCTGACAAAACACATCTTCTTGTTCTTCATTTATCGGACTAATTTCTTTTTTTTTCTTAGAATAATAACTCTCTTTTGCTTCTATCACTACCACTTCCGGACAAACTTCAAGCAATAAATCTTTGTACATACTGTCGATTTTTCTGTCGGCTCTTACGTTGTTATGTTCTCTCCAATCGATAATATATGTTATTAAATCTTCGTTTAAAATCTTTACAAATCCCTTACTTGCCAATACTCTCAAATCATCTTCTGTCGCTTTTGTAATACACATAACCGGATATGCTTCTACAATTCCGTCATCATCTGCATTGATACACAAATGAAAATATAAATTTTGTGATGTAGCAGGCATTTTTACAAATTTTGTGGATTCTGTGATGCGTTTACTGAACATTCTTCTATTTGCCATTTTCTTCCTCTCTTTCTGCGTAAATACGTTCATAAAAAAATCTTGCATTTACTTTCCCATGCAAAGTAATATAACCCAACTGCTGCATTTCTTCATTAAGCTGTCGAATAATTGCGTACCCTTTTGATTGGGAACATTCCAAGATACTGCAAACATCTTGGACACTTAAAAAGGTTTTATTTGCCATATAATCCCCCTTTTTTAATCTTCAATAATTTCTACTGGGTCGACTTCAAGTGCTTTTGCAATTTTACCTAACAATTCCGGACGACATCTACGCCCATTCATAACATATGAAATAGTTTGTCTTGAAATTTCTGCTCGTTCTGCAAATTGTGATTGATTTAAGCCAAGTTTTGCCATTCTTAATTGTACTTTCTTTTTATCCAACTTCATTTTTTTACCTCGCTTTCATTTGTTCTCTTTTTGTGAACTCACAATAATATTATTCTCTTTTTGCGAACTTGTCAAGTTTTTTCACTTTTTGTAAACCTTTTTATTGACTTGTTCACTTTTTGTATTTATAATTAAATAAAAAAAGGAGTGAAAAATTATGAGCGAAGAATTTTATAAAAACTTAAAAAATGCTCGCTTAAAAGCTGGATTATCACAAGTAGAACTAGCAACAAAACTAAATGTAGCTAAATCAACATATTCAATGTATGAAAGTGGAAAAAGAACTCCAAAATTAGACACAATTAAATGTATAGCAAATATTTTACAAATTGATATTAACACACTTATCCCCAATGAATTTGTTAAATCCGAAATTCAAAATAAGAATAAAATTCTTTCTGAATTAAAAAAACAATCTTATGAACTTCTTTCTGTTTTAGAAAATTCAAATATGGAAACAATTGGAACTCTTACACCACAAATTAAAACTTTAATAAAAATGCTTTTACAAGAATATGAAACATTAGAAGATTATCAAATTATATTATCTCAAAACAAACAAAACAAATCACATTCTATTACTGATTTATTAAAATATTTAAACGAAAAAGGTTTATCACAAGCATATATGTTAATTGAGCTACTTCTCAAAGTGCCTGAATACAAAGAAGATGATTTTATAATTAATATTTCCGAATTAAGAGAAATTCGTAAAAAATTAATAAAATACGAAAATTTAGCATTCCTTAGAGAAGTATTACCATGTCACGAAGAACTTCCAGAAGACCCAGAAGAATTTGAAAAACTGTATTTATTTAAATAAAAAAGAATAGATTAATTTATACTCAATTCAACCAAATTGGTTTAATTGCTTTTACAAATAACAAATTATATCTCAACTGCTGCATAACAGCACTATTTTGTGCAATCAAATAAGGGAGTTGCAATTTTCTACTCCCTTTGTCCGTTTTTCGGACGAAGCAAAAACATCTTTGCAGCAGTAGTTTGTTTGATAATTTTGTAAATTTGTTCAATCCAACTTGCTCAATTTTAAGCAAGTTCAAATCGAATTTTGCAGCAGTTTCAAAAGTTGTCGCATTATTGGCTTCCATTTTTTTGTGGAAGCGTTCAAGTTTCAAATGGAGTGTCACAAATAGACACCCATTATATAAAAGATGCCGTTTTTTCGGCTTCTTTAAATAATTTAAGATGTAGATTTTTCTACACCTTAAATTTTAAAGATTGTGTTTTCCCACCTTAGCAAATTATACCACCGTCGAATTTTCGACACTCGCTTATCTAACACAAATAATATTTAGTTTGAACTACCAGTGTAGAAATTTCTACGCTAAACGGAATTTTCCGTTGAGTACCTTGTAAAATACTAAATTTTTAGCATCTGATGTAAACATTATTTACGTGAGATATACAAAAATTCTAACATAGAAAGGTGATTTCCTATGCCAAACTTTTTAATGAAACCAAAGATTGATTTTGCATTTAAAGAAATTATGATGAATCCGGATGCACGTATCGGCTTCTTATCTGCTATCCTAAAATTAAATCCAAAAGACATTAAAGATACACAAATTTTAAATACCTATCTTCGAAAACTGCACAAAGAAGATAAACAAGGTATTTTAGATGTGCGAATCCTTATGAATAACAATACCGAAATCGACATTGAAATACAACTTTCAGAAATGAAAGTATGGGCTGACCGTTCCTTGTTCTATCTTTCCAAGATGTATACCGAACAAATTGAAGAAGGACAAAGCTATGATGTATTTAAACGCTGTGTTTCCATTAGTATTTTAGATTTTACACTCTTTGATGATACCGACGAATTTTATTCTTGTTTTCACTTATGGGAAGATACTCGACACACACTTTATACTGATAAAATGGAATTTCATGTACTGGAACTTTCCAAACTTCCGGAAGAACTAAAAGAAGATACAAGCGATATTTTATTATGGGCAAAATTTATCAATGCCGAAGAACAGGAGGAATTTGATATGTTAGCTACAAAGAATCCTTATATCAAAAGTGCTTACGACCATTTACAAGTCATTAGTCAAGATAAAACCAAACGATTGGAGTATGAAGCTAGAGAAAAAGCTATTCGCGATTATAATCAAATGATGTTTGAAGCAGAACAAAGAGGTGAACAACGTGGTGAGCAACGTGGAAAAGAAATTGGAAAAGAAATCGCAAATAAATCTACTGCTAAAAAACTTCTTTCTATGGGATTTGAAATATCAACTATTATCGAAATAACAGGATTGTCCAAAAATGCAATTGAACAATTATAAAACCAAACGATTAGAGTATGAAGCTAGAGAAAAAGCAATACACGACCATAACCAATTAATGTTTGAGGCTGAACAAAGAGGTGAACAACGTGGTGAGCAACGTGGAAAAGAAATTGGAAAAGAAATTGGAAAACAAGAAACATTAATTGATATTGTAAAAAATCTTTTTTTCCTTTCCACTCCACTCTCTACTATCATACAAGCTACCGGCTTATCGGAAAAACAAATAAATGACATTATAAATTCCAATATGTCGAAATAAATTTGATATGTCAGTTATAAAAACTTTTAAATAGAAAGATGAAATTACACATTTGCCGATTGTGTAAAAGTTGGAATTTGTGAAGATTTAGAAATAGATTTTTCTAAAATAAATTAAGATGCCGAAATTTCGGCGTCTTACTATAAAGGATGTAAAAATTATTTACACCCTTTATTTGAAACGATAACAAGAAAGAATTTATAGGTATTACAAAAGAGTAAATATCTTTTCCAAAGATGCAGCAGTTGTCTATCTGAGTGCGATAGTATCACTTTGAACTTAAACACTACTCCCACTATTACTATTTGTAATAGTTCTTTTTCATGGTACTGATAGTATATAAATGAGGTGTGTAGTACCACCTCATAGCAAAAAGATACCCCAAAATAGGATTACCTCATTACCAATAATGGTATCTTCCCAGTTTTGGGAATAACTCACTAACAATTCGTTATTGAGTTTAAAGGGTGTGAATACTACGCACACCCTTTATGTTAAGTTTTAATGTATCTAATGTCGTAAAACGTGACATCAGACTAAAATAAGGTGTCACTAAAGTTTAGAACGACTATTTTATAATACATAAATTTTTGCTGAAACAAGTAAAATACATTTACCTACCGACTACTTTGTTAAGTATATTATAGGTCATATGTTTATTTTTTTACAATAATAATTTTCACCAAAGGTACTGTGAAACAAAAAATCCTCTGCGAGGCTTGCGACCCCAAAGCAAAACTAGACACAAGAAAAATTTTTCAAGCTGTTTCGTTTCGCATTTTCTAAAATTTTAGAAAACGACTGCTGCACAAAGTGAAAAAACAACTGAAATTTTTATAAGAAACTTAAAAAAGAACTAAAAAAAGCACTTCTGCTACCAACAGAAACGCTTTTTTCTCCAAGAACTACAACTATTTTTCGAACAAACATATTATAGCATAGTTCTTTGGAAAATGCACCTTTTTTTAGAAAGGACTATACTATGCCTACCTACAAAGACGAAAAAACAAATACTTGGTATTGCAAATTTTATTATGAAGATGCAAACGGAATCCGGAAACAAAAAATGAAACGAGGTTTTAAGCTCCAACGTGAAGCGAAAGAATGGGAAAGGGATTTCTTGGAAAGCAGAACACTTGATGTAAATATCAAATTTAAGAATTTTATTGAAAAATACTACAAAGATGCAGAAAGTAGAGTTAAAAAAAGCACTTTAAGTACCAAAAAATACTTAATTGACCTAAAAATAACTCCTTTTTTCGGCGAAATGGTTCTTTCAGAAATAAAACCAGTTCATATTCGACAATGGCAAAACGAATTGTTGAGTTATACAGATGAAAACGGCTTGCCTTACTCACAAACTTACTTAAAAACCATACATAACCAACTTTCTGCTATTTTTAACTATGCTGTTCGGTATTACAACCTAAAGGAAAATCCATGTGTCAAAACTGGAAGTATAGGGAAAAAACACGCTGACGAAATGCAAATATGGACACTTGCAGAGTTCCAAGAGTTCATTAAGGGAAATGATAACCCAACATCTTCCATAGGTTTTTATATATTGTATTATACAGGTATTCGTATTGGAGAACTTCTTGCCCTTACTTGGAAAGACATTGATTTTGAGAATCAGACAATAAACATTGATAAATCTTATCAAAGAATCGAAAAAGAAGATATTATAACTGTGCCAAAGACACCAAAAAGCATACGAATCATAACCATTTTTCCAAATTTAACCCAACTTTTAAAAGATTATAAAGAAAAACTTTACAATCCAAAAGAAGAAGAACGTATTTTCCCATATACAAAATATTATTTTACGCATGAAATGAAATGAATATGCAAGAAAACCGGAATAAAGAAAATTCGTATACACGACTTAAGACACTCACACGCTTCACTACTCATAGAATTCGGTTTTAGTCCGTTACTGATTGCTGAACGTCTTGGACATGAAAATATTGAAACAACCTTAAAAACCTACTCCCATTTATACCCAAATAAACACTCAGAAGTGGCTGAAAAACTACAAGAAATTTTTTAGATAATTTTTTAGTATCATTTGAGTATCAGAAAGCAAAAAAGAAGTGGTTGAAACACTTGATTTTTCAAAGTTTTTTCCACTTCTTTATTTTTATGCTTCTATTCCCACTCAATCGTTGCAATTGGCTTTGGACTCATATCATAGCAAACACGACATACACCATCTACTTCACCTAAAATACGATCTGTAATTTTCTTTAATACAGCCCAATCAATTTCAGGAACTGTACATTCCATAGCGTCTACTGTATTTACTGCACGAATAATAACCGGCCAATAATCTAAACGTTTTCCATTTTTTACACCTGTAGACGTGAAATCAGGTACTACTGTAAAGAATTGCCAAATTTGAGAGGTAAGTCCTGCGTTGTCAAATTCTTCTCTAAGAATTGCATCAGCTTCTCTTAATGCATGTAAACGGTCTCTTGTAATTGCACCTAAACATCTTACACCAAGTCCAGGTCCTGGGAATGGCTGACGGTCTACCATTGTAGAAGGAAGTCCTAATGCTCTACCAACTTCACGTACTTCATCTTTATATAATAATTTAACAGGTTCAACAAGACCTTCAAATTTAAAATCTTCCGGAAGTCCACCTACATTATGATGCGCTTTTACGCCATCACTTTCAAGAATATCAGGGTAAATAGTTCCCTGTGCAAGGAAAGAAATTCCTTCAATTTTACTTGATTCTTCCTCAAATACACGAACAAATTCTTCACCAATAATTTTACGTTTCTTTTCAGGTTCAGCCACACCTGCTAACTTATCTAAAAATCTGTCTGTAGCATCAATATAGATAAGATTTGCATCCATACCTTTTTCAAATACTTCAATAACTTGTTCACTTTCACCTTTACGCATCAATCCATGGTTTACATGAACACATACAAGCTGTTTACCAATTGCTTTGATAAGAAGTGCTGCAACAACAGAGCTGTCTACACCTCCGGATAATGCTAATAATACTTTTTTATCACCTACTTGTGCACGAACTGCTTCTACCTGCTCTGCAATAAAAGCTTCTGCAAGCTCAGGTGTTGTGATTCGTTCCATGTTTTCAGGTCTCTTATTTGAATCCATAATAATAACCTCCTAAAGAATCTCTTTTTTATAAAATCAATAAAGTAATTAAGTGTACCTAATTATAAATTAAATTCTGCAATAAATCAATAAAAAATTTTTTAGATTGTATTTTTATATTATTTTGTTCTTTTCTTGTAACTTTATTTGTATTTATCGAAAAACATATGTTTTTCTTGCACGATAAAACATAAGGTTGTATAATACATGGTGTATTTGGGATATTTCCCAAAATAAATCTTATGATAAAGAAGGTAGATTGTATGGAAAGAAAAGTTGGTACTATTTCAAGAGGTATTCGTTGTCCAATTATCCGCGAAGGTGATAACCTTGTTGATATTGCTGTTACAAGTGTTTTAGAAGCTGCTGAAAGCGAAGGATTCTCTCTCCGTGACAGAGATGTTATCGCATTAACAGAATCTATCGTTGCAAGAGCACAAGGAAATTATGCATCTGTTCAAAATATTGCAGACGACGTAAAAGCAAAACTTGGTGGTGAAACTGTTGGTGTTATTTTCCCAATTCTCTCTCGTAACCGTTTTGCAATTAACTTAAAGGGAATTGCTATGGGTGCTAAAAAAGTTGTACTTATGTTAAGTTACCCAAGCGATGAAGTAGGAAACGCACTTTTAACCTACGACCAATTAGATGATGCTGGAATTAATCCATATTCTGATGTATTAACACTTGAAAAATATCGTGAATTATTTGGTAATAATGTACATGAATTTACAGGCATTGACTATGTAGATTACTATGCTTCTATTGTAAAAGAAGCTGGTGCAGAAGTGGAAGTTATCTTTGCAAATCAAGCAAAAACTATTTTAAATTACACAGATTGCGTAATTAACTGTGACATTCACACACGTGTAAGAACAAAACGTATTCTTCGTGAAAACGGTGCTAAAGTTGTATGTGGACTTGATGATATTCTTACAAGTTCCGTAAACGGAAGTGGCTTTAATGAAAAATATGGCTTACTTGGTTCTAACAAATCTACGGAAGATAAAATTAAATTATTCCCGCAAGAATGTAAAGACCTTGTTATTGCTATTCAGGAAGAAATCTTAAAGAAAACCGGCAAACACGTAGAAGTTATGGTTTATGGCGATGGTGCATTTAAAGACCCACAGGGTAAAATTTGGGAATTAGCAGACCCTGTTGTTTCTCCTGCATTTACAGATGGATTAATTGGTACACCAAACGAATTAAAATTGAAATATCTTGCTGACAATGATTTTGCAGGTCTTAGTGGTGCAGAATTAAAAGAAGCAATTTCAAACAGTATCAAAGCTAAAAATGAAAATTTAGTTGGAAATATGGCTTCTCAAGGAACAACTCCAAGACAGCTTACCGACTTAATTGGTTCTCTTTGTGACTTGACAAGTGGTTCAGGTGATAAAGGTACACCAATTATTTTAATTCAAGGTTATTTCGATAACTATACAAACGACTAATCAAACCTAAAATATCCACCATATGACAAATATTATCATATGGTGGATATTTTATTTAACGTGAGTTCGATAATCAAAATATTTTATAAAAATTGCATATAAAACCATAGAAATATAGCATAAAAGTTATATTTTGATAATTAAATCTATGCTTTCAATATGTTTTTAGCAATTCGGTGAACTCACGTTATTTAATATTATTGAAAAAATTCTATTGTTTGTGGAAGTGTTTCTTGTTGTCGATATTCCCTAAAAAGTTTATAAATCAGTTTCATAGCAATACTATCATAACCTTCTTGTGTAAATCTCCATGCATGACTACAATTTTCTATTACAATTTTTCCTTGTTGAAATAATTTTTCAAAAGGAACATCTGTATAAATTTTCTTTGTTACTAATTTTTTCTTTCCATTTGGCTGGCGTTTTAATTTTGTATGAATTGCAGGTTTTACGAAACAAGATTTTTCAATTGTAATAACTCCATCAAAATTTTCCATCATTTCTTTCCAATTCTCATGATTCCAATTATATACAGCATATTCATAAACTACATAAATTTCATCTTCTATAACTTTTCTTCCTATTCCACCAATCCCTAAACTCATTACCTGCTATCTCTTTCTTTTCATCAAACAAATATTTGTATCCACTTTTACTATTGAAATATGAATGTTTAAATACATTTGCAGTCTTTATATGTTTAATTTCTATTCTTATCTCCAAGGGTCATATGGATTATCCCATGTTGGACATTCATCAACAGATGGATAATGGTCAAAATTTTCTCCTGCTCGTCCTAAAAAGAAACAATCTAAATAATAACAATCTTGCTGTTTTTTTGCTTGTTCTGCTTTTTTCTTTTCTTCTAATATCTGTTTCTCTTTTTTAATAGCTTCATCTCTTAATTCTATCGCCTTCAAACAGTCAGCTAAATGATTTTTTGCATTCGCATTTCCTGCTTGAGATGCTCTCTGAAAGAGTTCTTTTGCTTTTTCTAAATTTTTAGGTACACGTACACTATTACCATTTTGATATAAAAGCCCTAAATTATCCATAGCATATACATTACCTAACTGAACAGCTTGTTCCCATAATTGTTTTGCCCTGATAATATTTTTCTCTACACCATGACCATTTTTATATAAAATACCAAGATTATTCATTGCACCTGCATTCCCCAAATTTGCTGATTCTTCATAAAAATATGAAGCATATTCAAAATTTTGGTTCATTACTTTTCCATTTGCAAAGCACCATCCAATATAAAAATTTCCTTCTGCATTTCTTTGTTTATTAAAATAAACATTATTCTCATGCAAAATCATTTCAGCATAACATCCACATGCCATCTCATAATTATCTAATTCTCTATAAATATTTGCTAAATGATAATATAGCTTATTTGATAACTTACCCTCTGGAATCTTAATTACATATTCATCTTCTCCAAGTGGCTTTTCTCTAAGTTCCCTTCCAAGAGTTCTTCCCATAGACATAGCCATAGAGAGTGCAGATAATAAGTGTTCTCTTGTCATCATAATTCTCCTTTTTCTGTACACTTTTCTATTTTTTATCTTTACTATAATGAAACAAATACTACAAATTGTACAAAAATATTTATGATTATTTCTATAAATACGTCTTATACTACGGACGCTTTTGTACAATATATTCTATTTTATCAGTTATAGTTTCTAAATAAATTTCATAAAACACGAGCATTTTTTGAAAAATTCTTTTAACAAAATCCCATATCTTGCGTTTCTAAACACATTTCATAATATATTTTTTCTATTTGCTTTTGTATTTGTCTTTTTTTATATTCTACATTTCCATTGCAATAAAAAGCTTCCGGACATTTTTTCAAATGTAAACATTCCGGAAAGAAAAAACATTCCTTACAACTATCCATATCAGCATAAGATTCTTTCCATGCTTCAATAACTTTTTCATTATAGGTATCACAATATATATTTCCCCATATATCAGAATCGGAATAATATTCACACTTTCCTAAATTACCATTTGGCAATATTGTAATCGCATTATCACTATCTGCCATACAATAGTTAACTCGTAATTTTTGAGAAAGAGAATGGGAATATCCAAAGCCCTTCTCATCAATATAACGATTGATTTGAGATACTTCTTTCCATAACATATGATTTTTTTTCGATAAGTCATTTTTATTTGCATCAAAAACTTCTACTGCATAAATTTTCAAATAATTGGAATTTCCAAACTGTGCAAATAAAAAATCAATCAAATTTTTCATATCTTCATAACTTCCACTTACCATATTTAAGCGAATACGCACATAGATATTTTCTTTTAATAACAAAGAAATATTGTGAATAACACGATAAAATGCATTTTCTTCCTTATTTATATAATTTTTCGTACGATTATATACATCTTCTGTTCCATCTAATGTAATTTGTATACTTTTCAAATTCCAATCATTTACAGCTTGTAAAACAACAGATTCTGAAAATAAATATCCATTCGAA
>JAFWXB010000371.1 GCA_017523185.1 Lachnospiraceae bacterium
ATGGTATGCCGAGTGTATCGAATTATAGAAAAAAGGACGAGCAGTTGACAGAAGCAGGATGTTACTCGGTAGAGGATTTGTTTTGCTGTGGATATGCGTTGTATTTTTGGCAGGCAGTACAGATTCGCTATCCGGAGTATATGAGATAAGCATATCGCAGGTATTTATTGCAAAAGTGAATTAGAAATTTAATAAATGGCAGAGATACACATGAATAGTATTGAATTTAAGGCGAAAATAGTCGGTAGTTATCGATGAATTGCAGATAAAAATAGGTTAAGTGTTAATTTGTATGTTGTGGAGTGAATTTGAAAAAAAGAACGGAAGTTATCGTGGGATATTGTTAAGCAATATGCAAAAAGAGGAAGTTTATTATTCTCCCCCTTTTTCAGTACGTTCGTTTTTTAAAGTTTGAAGTCCAAGACGAATGAGTTCCAAAGTGGCAGCGGAACGACTTGGATAACGATTTTCAAAACGAAAATCTTCAATTTCTTTTAAAAGTTCTTCATCAACAGTAAGACAAAATCTTGGTTTTTCTGTTGGCATTTTCATCACCTCAATAAATATTATACATCATGAAAGAATTGGTGTAAAGAAAAAGAAAATAGTTGACGAGTGATGAAGTGATACACTATAATACAAATAAATAAAGTGTATCAGAGATACACTTTTAAAAATAGAAGATTGTGAAGTAACTACATGGAAATGTATATGCAAAATATAAAAAATAGTAAATGCTAATTTTTTATATAAGTATAATGTGTATCTCGCCTAAGTTCATTAAGTTGGATTCAAATAAAATTGTAAAGATACTCTAATAAGAACAAGTCAATTTTACAGAAAGTAGTTAGAAGTTAAAAACAGATGAAAAATCAATGGGAAAGGGTAAAAATATGGGCGAAACATTTAGATTTGATTATTATTATGGAATAGAGGCAGAACAGTTCTCTTTCTATCGTGTGCCGAGAATATTAATAAAGGATAAGAAATTCAAGAATTTATCCAGCGATGCGAAATTATTGTATGGATTAATGCTTGATAGAATGGCTTTATCGATGAAGAATGGCTGGTTGGATGCAGAGAATAAAGTTTATATCTATTATACGATGGAAAATATTATGGATGATTTGAGTTGTGCCAAAGCAACTGCTGTGAAAGTTCTTGCAGAATTAGATAGTAAAAAAGGGATTGGTTTGGTTGAGAAAAAACGACAGGGACTTGGAAGACCGGATATTATTTATGTGAAAAACTTTGCGACAGTAGAACCGACAGAACCACCTAAAAAAGAAGAAACAGATAAATCAGAGAAATATGTATCAAATAATAGTGGTGATGTAAAGAACAGCAAATCTGATAGAATTGTACAAAAGGCAAGTGATTACAGAAAAGGTGGTAACTCAGATGTAGATGTGATAAGGGTGACCAATTACAGAAACACCGATAACTCAGATGTAGATCTTCTAATAGCAAATAGTTACAGAAATACGGATAAAGTACATAGAGATATGTCAGAAGCAAGTAGTTATGAAGATACAGATATTATGAGTGTAAGTATTTCAAACGAAGTAGAAAAAGTAGATTTATACAAATTTGAGAACAATAATACAGAAAATTTGGAAATTGAACTTGCAGAAGTTCAAAATTTAGACTTCAAGGAATGGGAAGATTATTCGGAAGAAAAAAATTACAAAGAAACTCGTTTTGATGATTACAAATACTTTAAGGAATATAGTGAATTTCCTTTTTCTTATGAAACAAAACAGATAAAAGAACGAAAAGATGATGCATTAAGCGAATCAGAGATTGCATTTTTACGTCAGTTAGGAATCGAAAATCCACAAGAGATAGCACATGAAACAATTTCTATTCATGGACCAGAAAAAGAAACTGCTTTTATATATTCAAGTTATGATATTCCTTATGGAAATTCAGAAATGGAATATTCCAATATGCAAAATTTAACTATGCACGAATATATGCAAGAAAACACGAATAATTTGGCTATGAAATCTTCAGAAATTCAAAATTTAGGCTTTGAAAAGTTTGATAATTACAGAAGTTCAGAAATTGAACTTCAAGAAGTTCAAAATTTAGACTTCAGGGAGTTTGAAAGACAGAATTGCAGAAGTTCAGAAGTTGAACTTCAAGAGGTCAAAGAATTGAACCCTAATTATACTAATAATAACTATACTAATAAAAGTTATACTGAGATGAATTATAACAATCCTATCTATCCTATCAATCAATCAGATAAGAGAGCAGATGGATATGATGGATTGGATGAATCTTCTGCGTATATTTCTTTGATTAAAAAGAATTTAGAGTATGACTTGTTTATGCAGGATAAAACTTGGAATGACCGAGAACTGTATGAAGAACTGTTTCAGATTGTCTGTGATGTGGTTTGTGTGAAAAGAAAGCCGGTGCGTGTATCAGGAGAAAACTATCCTTACGAGATTGTAAAATCAAAGTTTTTAAAATTAAACAGTTCCCATTTAACATATGTCATAGATTGTATGAGTAAAACAGTAAGCAAAATTGGAAATATCAAAGCATACATGATAACTGCGTTATATAATGCTGGCAATACGATAACTCATTATTATCAACAAGCTGTACAACATGATATGTATGGTGGTGGATGGCAAGAAGCAGAGATAGTGTAGGATTTTGTTTATATTTTCTGAAGATAACCAAAGAACGTATGATTATTTTAAGGAATTGCTATAGCATAGTGAAAAATTGGTTTACAAAATGTAGTATAGTAGTATAAGTTTTAGAGTGAGAGTATCTCTTGAACAGGGGAGAATGAAAAATGAATAGACAGAACTGGTTTTATAAAAGAAAAGAGAAGCCAGATTGCTCCAACTTCTCCAAGTATGTGTCTGCCAACACATATTATAATTCGCAAATATAATATACTATAAACAGATAAGTTATGCAAGATTTTAACAGAAATCAAACGATAAATGTATAAATTTAAAAATATACAAAAATTCATAGATGTAATTATGCAATATTGCTAAAACATAACATTTAAAACTGAGAATAAATACTTATAATCACACTTTTTTGTTGAGTATCAACAAAATTAATTTTATTATTTCAGAACCATAAAAAGATAGTATAGAGTTTGTCAAAATACAAGTATTGTATCATAATGCTGAAAATAAGAGAGATTTATTGTTTATCATTGAAAAATCAGATTCTAATTTATTTCCAGAATTATAGAAATGAGTGCATTGGTAAGTAATTATAGGTATTCTGTATTTTTAACAACATATAGACCCTATTAGATAGTGTTGTTATTAAGGCAGGCAATAAGTGTGATGATTTATTGATAAATGAAAAGAAAAAGTAGGCATATCTGATAGGAGCAAAAGGAAAAACTGAAAGGAAAGCAGGGGAGATAAATAATAAACATCAAAATATTGTATACGGAAAAAATATATTTTATAAACAAATTGAAAATATTTGTGGAATAGGGTATATTAAAAGACGGAATTTATGAAAGTATATGATAAAATAGAGCATATAAAAAGAGGTGTTTATGGCGAAAATAGTTGCTCCTAAATTTTCAACAATAGAAGAATTAAAAGAATGGCTGAAGAATGTTCACGAAAAATATTATATTGAAATGAAAGCTGCTTCCGAACTGCCAAATGCATTTTGGGAAAGTTATTCATCATTTTGTAATACTTCGGGTGGATGGATTATTTTGGGTGTAGCTGAGGACAAACCTTATAATATTATAAAGGGTGTTGCTAATGTTTCAAAAGCACAGATTAGTTTATGGGATCAACTGTCTAATCCGAATAAGGTGAGTTTTCGAAATGTAGATAATGCAGATGTCAGCGTTCATAAAATTGATGGTATGGATGTCATGATTGTTTATGTAAAAGAAGCACCGGAAAATATGAAACCTGTATATGTAGGTGGAAAAAGAGAAAATACATATATCCGAACTGGAGATGGAGACAGAATGGCAACAAAGCAGGAAATAGAAGCATTTGAACGCAATGCACAGACAGGACATGATAGTCTGCCGGCAGAACATTTTACAATGAACGATTTGGATTTAGATTCTGTTATAACATATAAAGAAAAAGTTAGTAAACGATATCCAAAGAAAAAATATATTGAAATGAGCCATCAGGATTTTCTAACGGAAATTGGTGCTTGTTATATAGACAGAAGTTCTGGAGAACTAAAAGTTAGGAGAGGAACATTGTTATTCTTGGGAAAATGCAATTCCATTAAGGAATTATATCCACAGTATCATTTGGATTATTTTAATCGTCAGGGAAATAATCCACGATGGACAGATCGTGTGACAGATGATGAACCGGGCGATTATGAAATGAATTTGTTTAATTTTTACACGATTGTATATGAAAAATTGAAATCATTGTTGATGGATGGTTTCAATTTGGATGAAGGACAGATTCGTTTGCCGATATCAGATTTTGATGAAACATTAAGGGAAGGATTGGTAAATTGTCTTGCACATGCAGATTATATACAGGCATATCCTTCCACGAAAATAGAGGTGTTTGACGGATGGTTCCGATTCCAAAATCCGGGGAAAATGCTGGTTTCCACGCATCAGTTCCGTGTTGGTGGAGATTCCAGACCAAGAAATGAAATTATCATGAAAATGTTCCGTTTGCTCGGTGTATCGGAAAGGCAAGGATTTGGTGGTCCGTTAATCTATAAAACAGCATTATCTAATGACTTTAAAAGTCCGGAAGTATTTACAGACATAGAAAGAACAGAACTGCGAATATGGAATATTGATTTGGCTGATTCTTATCCGGAATTGGGGGAAGAAGAAAAGCTAGTATTACGTTATATTGTAAAACAGGCAGAACCACTTTCTATCAATCAAATACGTGCAAAAATAGAAGTTTCTGAATATAAAATGAGAAAAATTATTACTGTTTTAGAAGAAAAAAATATAATTCATAAAATTGGAAATGGTTCTTCAACAAAATATGAAATCGTGAAAGAAAGTACCGAATTTTTAACGCAGATGCAGATGGAATTAGAGAACCTGAAAATGCAGAACCAGTAATAAAAATCTCGTGGCAATCTCGTGAAAATCTCGTGAAAATCAAATTTTAAATCGAAAAAACCTTGAAAAATCAAGGTTTGTAAGCCTAAAAAATCTCGTGATGATCTCGTGAAAATTTCGAAAATAATTTAAATTAAGTATGATTGGAATTTTTTGAAGAAATTCTGAGCATATTTTAGGTTAAAGAATATATGTATTATTTTTTTTGCTACGATTTGAAAGATTGTTCCTGCCAAATGTATTTTTAAAAATTTTTTAATTATCTGCGTATCTGACAGCATTTTTTTAGGAGCAATGTTGATTTTTTTGAAATATTCCACAGAATGACAAGTTCTGTGGAATATTTGTATTAGTGATGTATGAGAGTATAATAGCATTTTGAATAATCGGTTATCGGTTTTTAAACTTTATTTTCAGTATGGTAATTATGAGAATGTGCCACATTCTCGTGTTTGTCATTTGTGGTAATCTTTTTGATTAAAGTATATGTTCATGATTTGTCTTTTTCTGTTTTTCAATAATTTGTTCTTGTGAAAGATATTTTTGTAGCTGTGTTAATTGTTTGCGTAATTCCTTACTTTCGTTTTCAGACGTTTTATAAGTAGCAGAAAGTTCTTTTTTCTTTGTTTCTAATTCTTGATATTCTGCTTTCCATTTATTCACATTTAAAGATTTTAAATTTACGTTCATCTGCTCTAACATTCGTTTTGCTCCACCAAATAAAAGAAGTTGGCTTTCATGTTTGCGAAAATAAGTATCCGGATGTTTTGCTTTTTTATAAGCTGAATAATAGGAAAGATTGCTTTTGTATTGTTCCCCATATTTAATGAGTTCTGCTAATACTTTCATTCGTTTTTCTAATGTTAAAAGGTTCTTTTTGGCAGAATTGGAAGCTTCTAAAGTAATAGCGAGCTTTTGTTCTAATTCTGTAATGGAGTGAGCTTCGTTATAGAGTGCAGAGGCAGTTTTTAAATTCTGTATGGTAGCCCATCGCTTTAATCCAGGACTGTTTGTAAATTTTTCATCATTTATATCAATGAATTGTTTGGAATTTTGTTTTTTTAAATGGATAGTAGACCTGTGTTCTAAACCAGAGTTGATACGTTCTTGTATGCGTTCTTTTGTGTATTCTTTTCCTAACGATTTTGCACTTCCACGCACAAATCGTTCTTTGTTTAATGGACGAAAAGAGATATATTTGCTTGCATTTTCTTCAAAAGTTTCGCCTTTGATTTCATATCCTTTTGCTTTTAATAAAAGTAAAAATTCATCATAGTCCGAAGCCGATTGAATGGCTTGGTTAATGTCTTTTCGTATCTGTGTTTTCCAAGAAGTTCCGTTTTTCTCTGCAAGCCATTCGTTGTATTTTTTACTACGATTTCCAGAAGGAACAATAACAGAAAGATTGTGTTCTTTGCATAATTCATCACTTAATTTTCGGATGCGATAATAAGTCTGTTTACAATCGTGGTATTTATCAAATTTGATGTGGTCGGCTGCACAAAAAATGATGTGGTTGTGCGTGTGATTTTTGTCTATATGCGTGGCAAGAACATACGCATATTTTCCTTCCAAAACTCGGTCTGCAAGTTCTTTTCCAATTTGATGTGCTTCTTCAAAACTCACTTCTCCCGGAGCAAAAGCCTGTATCAAATGATAGGCTTTGTTAGGAGCATTTTCCCTGCAATGGTCGAGGGTATATTTAAAGTCAAGTGCTGCAGTTTCCGGAGCACAAGCATACGCAGAAATGAAAATTTTATTATCTGTTTTTTCGGGATTGCAGATGTAGTCTATCGATTTACCAACGGTTGTTTTGATAGCATGGATTTTTGTGTATGCCATACCTGTTTCATCAACTCCTTTACTTCTTCCATATCATCTTGATAGATATGTTCGGTGCTGTTAATATGTTTGGTTATTTGGTTTAAATTAGAACTGATTCTGCCGAGTTCTTCATTATATTTTCGCAGATAACTGTAATCCACTTCATACACATATCCGTATAAAATCAGTTTGCGAAGATAAGCGGATTTGCTTTTCATTCCGGAGAGTTTGACCTTTTCATCAAAGATAATTTGTTCTTCATCCGTGAGATAAACTTCGTTTCGATTCTTTCGTGTTCGATTTGCCATTTTGGTAATTTCCTTTCGTTTTTATTTTGTGTTTTTCGGATATTTGGGTACAAAAAAACTGCTGTAAAAAAATCGATTTACAACAGTTTTATTTAAGATTATTTAATTTTTGACGCAATTATCCAAGTGAAATTTTATCAAAATGATAGAAATAGGTCAAGGTATTTTTGTAATAAATTGAAGTCTTTATAAGAGTAATTTTTCTTAAAAAAATCAAGGAAAATGATTTGTTTATCTTTCAATTTTTTCAAAAATTTGCAAGGTGAAAACCAAGCAATTAAAAAAGGGTCAGGGAATTTTCCCTGTGGAAATTTGGAAAGAATGGTCGGGAGACCATCGGAACAAATTTCAGATTTGCCCGGACACGGGCAGTGCTGGCTATTATTGCTATTATTGCTATTATTGCTATTATTGCTATTATTGCTATTATTGGTAAGAATGGGATATAAGAATAGTTATACTAAAATTTTAATGATACTCAAGTATTAGGATACCTAGAAGGATGCTGTTCTTATGAAAAGTAGAAAAATACGAAAAAGTGGGGTGTTAGAAGATATGTTATAAAGTAAATTAGATAGTTGAGACAAGAAATGATTATTAAGAAAACAGGAGAAAAAAGAAATAACACTTTATGATTTAATTTAGAAGTTTGGAAGTGTATGTTACAGTTTCGGGTATTAAATAGGAAATATAATCGCAACAATGTTGTGATAAAACTTAAAATAGGATAACAAGAGAAATCTAGCCTTTATGATGAAATAGAAAAATATAAAAAAGTAGGGTATTAGAAAATATGCTATAAAGTAAAAGAAGTCGGTTAAGGCAAGGAATAATTATTAAGATTATATTTCGGATATAGGTTCATTTAGTTTTTTTGAAACTTTATGATAAATCTAATGAAAGGAGGAATACGAAATGTTTGAAATCAAAAAAGTTGAGTCTATTGAAGCTCCTGGTAAATCCCTTGGTTCTAATGCTATTTCTTGTATTGGAGTATGGGCATTTGTTATTTGGACATGTGTATGCTTCGGTTGCTAATTATCCAAATTAACAAAAAGCGGAGGGCGAAAACATTGAGTGTAAGCAATATGGGTTCGCCCTTTTGCAATTTTATGGAGGTAGAAGAGATGGAGTATAGAATTAATGATTATATAGATATACAACCATTGTATGAAAATAAAGTTCTTGTTTTAAATAAAATAAATGGTCAAAGTTTTGAATTAGGGAATAAGGAATCTGCTGTTTTATTATTGATAGATGGTCAAAGAACACCTTTTGAAATAAGTAGGATGTGTGAATATTTTTCCGAGCAAGAAATAATTTCATTAGAAAAACAATTATTTGAACTAGATATAATTAGCAAAAAAAAACAGTTACCAAAGTTAAATTTATTTAAAATTAAAATACCACTTTTTTCACCAAATAAATTTTTTAAAGACGGTATTTTAACTGAATTATGTTATTATATTTTTATAACAATAAATATTATATTTACATTTGCTGGAGTTATAAGTATGCTTATTAATTTATTATATGGAATTGATAATGATAAAAAAATGTTTATACAGTCTATTAGTTCATTTGGACAGTTTAATATATATGATATTATTTACGTTATTATCTTTTTTACTTTATCGCTTATATTTCATGAATTTGGTCATATGATTGTTGCTAGAAAACACAAGATTAATGTTCCTGATATTGGGGTTATGTTATATTTGCTTGTTCCTTGTGCATATACAAATTTAACTTTTTTAAATTATTGTAATAATAAAAAGACTAAACTGAAAGTTTTTCTTGCAGGTTCATTATCAGATTGTGGTTTATTAGGAATTTCTATGACATTATTTCATTTGTATGCTCCTAATATAATTTCTAAGTATTTCTTATTTTCTGCACTTGTATGTATGATGTCTATTATAGGAAATTTAGTAATAACTTTTAAATTTGATG
>JAFWXB010000372.1 GCA_017523185.1 Lachnospiraceae bacterium
AAATCATTTAATTAAAGCAACACATGACTTTGAGGCAGATATTATTTCAGCATCAAAAGAATTATCATGTCATTTTGACAGCTATTCTCCACATATCAAAGCATTAACAGAAATTTCCATGAAAATTTTTGATAGCATGAAAAAAATTCATGGTCTTGGAAAACGAGAACGTTTGTTATTGCAGGTAGCAACCATTTTACATGATTGTGGGAAATATATTAGTTTAGCTAATAGTTCATATTGTTCTTATAATATTATTATGTCATCTGAAATTTTAGGACTTTCGCATTTGGAACGAGAAATTGTAGCATTAACCGTATTGTATAATACACGTTCATTTGAAAATTATGGAGATTTATCAAAACATATAGACCAAAACAGCTATCTTGTTGTAGCAAAGTTATCTGCAATTCTTCGTGTTGCAAATGTATTAGACCAAAGCCATAGACAAAAATTTGATGAAATTCGTATTGCTATCAAAGGACGAGAATTGGTAATTACAGTAGAAGCGTTTGAAGATATTTCGTTAGAACAGGCATTATTTGAAATGAAAATCGCTTATTTTGAAAGTGTATTTAGTATGAAACCTGTTTTAAAAGAAAAACGAGTATATATACCGAAAAAGTAAATAAAATAAATTTGATATAAAGTGTATTTCAAATAAAAATGATATCAAATGTTTATGAAAATAAGTGTTTTGACAAAGCTATTTGATAAAAATGATGATAACAAATAAATTTTCAAATACTTTAGGAAAGAAATATAGAAGGAGAATTTATGCAAACAGAAATTAATTTCACCGATGCCAAATATTATGAAAATCGTGAATTAAGTTGGTTAAAATTTGAGCATCGTGTTTTAAGTGAAGCAAAAGATAAGACAATACCGTTATTAGAACGTATGAAGTTTGTAAGTATTACATCTTCAAATTTAGATGAGTTTTTTATGGTGCGTGTGGCATCTTTAAAAGATATGGTACATGCCAATTATAAGAAAAAAGATATTGCAGGCATGACAGCGATAGAGCAATTAGAACAAATTAATGTAGCTACCAAACAGTTAGTAGAAACGCAATACCATACCTATAATCGTTCTTTAATACCATTATTAAATAAAGAAGGCATTTATATTATTGATAAATTTGAAGATTTAACAAAAGAACAAGCAGAATATACAGACAAATTTTTTATGGATAACATTTATCCTGTACTAACACCAATGGCTGTAGATGCTTCCAGACCATTTCCACTTATTCGCAATAAAACATTAAATATTGCTGCATTATTAGAAAGTAAAGATTCCAAAAAAGCAGAAACCGTATTTGCGACAGTACAAGTACCAAGTGTACTTCCAAGAATGATAGAAATTCCAAGTGAAAAAGGAACAAAAACGTTTCTTTTGTTGGAGCAAGCGATTGAACGCAATTTATCCAGACTTTTTTCTAATTATCATGTATTATGTGCATATCCATATCGTGTTATGCGAAATGCTGATTTGACAATTGATGAAGATGAGGTTTCTGATTTATTAAAAGAAATTCAAAGTAAACTGAAAATGCGACAATGGGGTGAAGTGATTCGTTTAGAGGTAGAAGAAAAAGTCGATAAAAAGTTATTAAAATTTTTACGCCATGAGTTAAAAGTGGCAGAAGAAGATATTTTCCATATTGCAGGACCAATTGACCTTACATTTTTAATGAAGTTATATGGAATTGAAGGATATGACCATTTGCGTTATAAGCCATATATTCCACAGCGTGTGCCGGAAATTGAACCGGGAGCAAATATTTTTGAAACAATTCAAAAAGGAGATATTTTTTTACATCATCCATATGAAACATTTGACCCTGTAGTTGATTTTATTCGACAAGCTTCTTCTGACCCGGAAGTGCTTGCAATCAAACAGACGTTATATCGTGTAAGTGGAAATTCACCAATTATAAAATATTTAGCACAAGCAGCAGAAAATGGAAAACAAGTAACGGTACTTGTAGAGTTAAAAGCTCGTTTTGATGAAGAACATAATATTGTTTGGGCAAAAAAATTAGAACAGGCAGGTTGTCATGTTATTTATGGTCTTGTAGGCTTAAAAACACATAGTAAAATTGCACTTGTCGTACGTCGTGAAGAAGATGGAATACGAAGATATGTACATCTTGGAACAGGAAATTACAACGATTCTACTGCAAAATTATATACAGATTGTGGAATTTTTACTTGTAAAGATTCTATTGGGGAAGATGCAACAGCAGTTTTTAATATGTTATCCGGATATTCTGAACCATTGTCATGGAATGAATTGATTTTAGCACCATATTGGTTACGCGATAAATTTTTGCATTTAATCAAACGTGAACAAAAACACGCACAAAATGGAGAAGAAGCACGTATTGTAGCAAAAATGAACTCTCTTTGTGATAAAGGCATTATTGCAGCACTTTATGAAGCTTCTGCAAATGGTGTAAAAATAGATTTAATTGTGCGAGGTATTTGTTGTTTAAAAACAGGAATTGCAGGTGTAAGTGAAAATATTACTGTACGTTCGATTGTTGGTAATTTCTTAGAACATAGTCGTATCTTTTATTTTGAAAATGGTGGAGATAGCGAAATTTATATGGGAAGTGCCGATTGGATGCCTCGTAACTTAGATAGACGTGTAGAAATTATTTTCCCTGTATTAGATGCGAAATTAAAAGAAAAGGCATTTCATATTTTAGAAGTAGAACTTGCCGATAATGTAAAAGCACATATTATGAATACAAATGGTGTTTATGAAAAAATAGATAAACGTGGAAAAGTTCTTGTAAATTCACAAAAACAGTTCTGTAAAGAAGCAAAGACAGCTGTTGCAAATGAAGATACAGGAGCAAAAAGACGTGTATTTATTCCGGCAGAACCAATATAAATGACAAAATATGTCATTGGAAATTATAAAATATGTTGTAATATTTAAGAATAATAAGTAGCCATAAAAGACACAAAATGACGAAATATGTCATTTTGTGTCGAGTTTCTTCATTATTATATAGGGATTTTAAAACTTTTAGAAAATTTTAAAATTCTTATAAGTAAGTTGAATGTTTTATCTATAATCATATAGAATATTTTATGATGAATGTTATTATTTGTAAATAGATAGTTCATATATGGAAATTTTAGGTATCTTGTTATATTTTTACTAATTAGGAACTTTAGTTACTGAAAATGAAAAATTATAGTTGACATATAAAAAAAAGTATGGTATTTTAAATGAGTTGTAAGAAACAAGTAGAGTATCCACTCTCACCTAAGCGCAATTGGGCGACTTAGTGTTTATATTTCAAACGTAACGTATTATTTTTATGAAATGTTAGAAATTTTTAGTGGATAGTCTGCCTATCCACTATTTTTTTGGAGGTATAGTGCCATTAGCGAATTAATGATTAATGAACAGATTAGGGACAAGGAAGTTCGTCTTATCGGAGCAAACGGAGAGCAATTAGGAATTGTTTCAGGTAGAGAAGCACAAGGAATTGCAGAAGAAGCAGGTTTAGACCTTGTAAAGATTGCTCCAACAGCAAAACCACCTGTATGTAAGGTGATTGATTACGGTAAATATCGTTACGAGCAAGCTCGTAAAGAAAAAGATGCAAAGAAAAAACAGAAAACAGTTGAAGTGAAAGAGATTCGTTTGTCGCCAAATATTGAAGCTAACGATTTGAACACAAAAGTGAATTCTGCAAAGAAGTTCATTACAAAGGGAAATAAAGTAAAAGTTACACTTCGTTTCCGTGGTCGTGAAATGGCACATATGAATACAAGTAAACATATCCTCGATGATTTTGCTGAAGCATTAGCTGATGTAGCAGTAGTGGAGAAAGCACCTAAAGTAGAGGGTAGAAGCATCGGAATGGTGTTGGCAGAAAAGAGATAAAGTTTTAAGGAGGAATTTAGACATGCCAAAAATGAAAACAAACAGAGCAGCTGCAAAACGTTTCAAAGTTACAGGAACAGGAAAATTAAAAAGAAATAAAGCTTATAAGAGACATATCTTAACAAAGAAAACAAGAAAGACAAAAAGAAATCTTAGAAAAGCAGCTTTAG
The DNA here is from genome assembly GCA_017523185.1 of Lachnospiraceae bacterium. The sequence goes on from JAFWXB010000372.1 coordinate 4,083, forward strand.
TTGATGCAACAAACGTAAAGATGATGAAGAAAATTTTACCATATATGTAACATTTGAAGTAGGAGGAAAACAGTAATGGCAAGAATTAAAGGCGGCTTAAACGCTAGAAAAAAACATAATAGAGTATTAAAGTTAGCAAAAGGTTATAGAGGCGCTCGTTCTAAACAGTACAGAGTAGCAAAACAGTCAGTTATGAGAGCTCTTACAAGTTCTTATGCTGGACGTAAAGAAAGAAAGAGACAGTTCCGTCAGTTATGGATTGCTCGTATTAACGCAGCAGCTAGATTAAACGGACTTTCATACAGCCAGTTTATGC
>JAFWXB010000373.1 GCA_017523185.1 Lachnospiraceae bacterium
CACCACCCATTGCAAGACGTGCAGCAGGTGCAAGGAAAGATTTCAATTTTTCTTCGATAATACGAGGATTTTCCCCTGCTTGTATAGAAAGAAGTCCTTCAATTACAATTTCTTTCATAACCATTTCTTGTGCATTGTTTACTTTCATTTTGTTTGCAAGTGGTGTACATAACCAGTTTGCAATTAATGAACCATACAATGTAGTAAGGAGAGCTACAGCCATACTAGGTCCGATAGCAGATGGGTCATCTAACTGTTTTAACATGTTTACAAGACCAAGCAACGTACCAATCATACCCCATGCTGGTCCCATTTCTGCCCATTTTTCCCAAAAACCAATAACTTTATTATGACGTTCCTCTAAACACATAAGGTCTGTTTCCAAAATTCCTCGAACAAGTTCAGGGTCAGTTCCGTCTACAACTAACATGATTCCTTTTTTCATAAACTCATCTTCTATTCCAGTTGCAGCTTCTTCCAAAGCAAGAAGACCTTCTTTACGACCTATATTTGATAAATCAATAATGGAACGAATCGTTACTGATGGGTCCATTACTTTATCTTGAAATGGAAGACTAATCCCTTTCAAGCCGGCAATGAAATCCGGCAATTTATGTGCTGTTAAAATACTACTGATAGAACCACCAATTGTAACGAAAACAGATGGTAAATCGATAAAGTTTGTAAACGCACTTACTTGATAATCAGAACTGGATAAAATACCGAAAATTACCATTACAACACCAAGAATTATACCGACAAGAGTAGCTATATCCACAATAAACACCTTCCTAACTTAATTATTAAGATTAACCAAAGAAACATATTTTGTCATTTTAATCAATCTTTACATAATTTTACTAAATTTTTATAAACTTGTCTACCGACTTTTGACAAAAAACTCATTTTCCGTCATATTTCTATTTTACTATAATAAACATAAATAAAAACTTACCTTTTTCTTTTAGGTTAAAATGCAAAAAATTCAAGCACCAAGTTTCTTGAAACAAGAATTTCTTGCACTTTATGAAATCATTTTCCAATTTTTGTCCTATATTTATGTCAAATATTTAATAAAGTAAAGATTATTTTATGACGTCTTTATATAATAGGGAGTGGCATCACCACTCCCCAATTATCAAATTTAACTCCACTTATTATCTCTTAAGATTAATAAGTTCCTCTAAAAGTGAATCGGAAGTTGTGATTACTTTAGAGTTCGCTTGGAAACCACGCTGTGTAATAATCATATCTGTAAACTGTGCTGATAAATCTACGTTGGACATTTCCAATTCACCTGTAGAAATAGAACTACCATCTGCTGTAATTTCTGTACCAATTCCATCAAACTCACCAGAGTTTAAAGTTGTTCTATAACAGTTATCACCTATTTTTTCCAAACCGGAAGCATTTCCAAACTGTGCCACGGAAACCTGACAAAGCAATACTGTATTACCATTATCATAAGAACCATATACTTTACCACTATTATCAACAGAAACACCTGTTAATGCTCCAAGTTTTTTACCTGCACCATCACCTGTAATCGTTCCTTTTAAAGATTTCATTGTAGAAACACCACCATTTTCATAGTTCAAACAAGTTGAAAAATCTACACTAATATCTTTAAAATTACTGTCACGACCTTCTGCATCTAATGTTTCAGACTTAAATTCTGACATATTAAGCATTACAGCGTCTTGACCATTAATGGAAATAAATGTACCTTTATTATTATCAAATACAAGTTCAAATGCTTCTTTTCCAATTTCTGAAATAACAGTAACATCATTACCATTTACGTCTTGTGCCTGATATACATAAAATGGTTCTGTTGTTTTTTCATCTGTATTTACAAGAATAGAAGTAATTGTTCCTGCATCATCAACCATATCATACATTAAGAATCCTGTTGCTTCATCTGTATAAACATTTTCTATTTGTTCATCTGTCATTAAAATTTTTCTTCCTAACGAATCTGTATAATAATATGTTTCTGTCACCTGATTTCCTTGTTCATCTAACAATCTGCTTAATTGATTTCCATCAAGGTCAGTAAAAATAACATTTCCATCTTCGTCTGTAAGGTCTTCTCCATTTTCATCTTTTGCTGTTAAATATGTACCTGTTGAGAAAATATCATCCGGTGAAAGGTCTGTTTTTTCAAATAAACTTACACCCTCTGCATCATATACATCTGCAAGACTTACTAAATATCTTCCTTCATCTTCATCAGCAGCACTTTTTGGCTTTACAGAAAATTTTGCAGTATAAGAATAACCAAGGTCATCATAGAATCCCATTGTCATTATATAACCATCTTCACTATTTACATTTGAATCATTCTTATCTAAAACACCTGAAACATAACCATTTGTTGTTGCTTCCGGAGCAGAAGTTTGATTTTTCGGTGACATAACCTGAAGGGAAGATACTGTATCTTTTCTAATTTCTCCGGTTGTAGGGTCTACCTGCCATCCCATTAATGTATAACCGGTAGAAGTCATACAAAGGTATCCATTACCATCTACATAGTAAGAACCGGAACGTGTAAAGAAATTATTTACCCCATCACTTACAATAAAGAAGTTTGTTGTCTGACTATCTGTTAATTTTAAGTCAAATGGATTTCCTGTTGTTTCTGCAGCACCTGCAGTTGTAATACTGATATTTGTTGCACCTGCAGCAACACCAAGACCAATCTGCATTGCATTCTTCCCACCGACACCAACAGCACCATTACCAGCAGATGCATTTGATGTAGTCTGATACATAATTTCTGTAAAAGTTACACGAGAAGCTTTAAATGCTTCTGTGTTTACGTTTGCGATATTGTTACCAATAACGTCCATTCTTGTCTGATGTGTCTTTAAACCTGACACAGCAGAATACAATGATCTCATCATAATTGAGTGTCCTCCTATACTTAGAGCAGTCCGTTTTTTTCTATCATTCAAAAAACATTAGCTTCCTAATAGGTCCGGCTAAATAATAACTGCTCCATCAATATTTGTAAATACATTACCATTTGTTTCCGTTTGCTCCATAGCTGTTACTACTGTTTTACTTGGTACGTTTACAATAAACGCTAAGGAATCAACCAAAACAAGAGATTCTTTAATCCCTTTTTCACTTGCTTGCTTTACTCCATTTTCTAACCTCGCATTTTGCGAATCTGTAAGAAGAATATTTCTATCTGCAATTCTTAATGCTGCATGTTTTGAAAACTTCAATTCAGAAGATTTCATTACTGTTTCTGTCTGTTTTTGCTTTAAAAGTTCTTCAAACGATACTTCCGTATTTAAAACTTGTCCACTTTGCTGTGGTTTATTTAAATACTGGTCGGTTATTTGCTCAATGGATATAAATTGATTGGATATCTGACGCATAATCAAACCTCCATATACAATACTATATTATACAATATCTGTTCCTTCCGTGGAACTATTTGCGTCACTTTCTGTA
>JAFWXB010000374.1 GCA_017523185.1 Lachnospiraceae bacterium
GTATGTGCTTCGTATCCTGATAATTTTATGGAACAGCTTTTATATGGAACACAACGAAAAATTGAAGTACATCTTGTAGGAACTTTGACAAAACGTCCGTCAGAAGAAACACATTTAGGATTTACATCATTTGCTGGTTTTGCAGAACAGCAAGAGGGAAAAAGTGTAATTGCAGTAGATATTACAAGATTAGGTTCTTTGGAACAGACGTTATACCATGAAATTGCACATTTAATTGATAATAAACTTGCCTTTGATGCTTCTTTAAGAGAAGATGCGATATATTCGGAAGAAGCATGGCAAGCGTTAAATCCAACTACATTTGTTTATGCAGAAAGTTATCACAATTTACCAATGGAATTATATAAGGAAGAATATGATGCATATTTTATAGATATTTATTCAAGAACATTTTCAAAAGAAGATAGAGCTCGTATTATGGAATATGCAATGGTAGAATCTGATTGGACATTTTCTGCGTCTTCCGGTAGACTTGCAAAATTAGAATATTGGACAGAGTGTATTCGAGATGCATTTGATACAACAGGGTGGTCAAAACAGACGATATGGGAAAAAACATTAGAAGAATGTTTGAAAAAATAATAGAAAAATAAATAAGTTCAAGTTTAGTAAGGTAGACTTGAACTTATATTAATATGAGTTCAATAAATTAGCTATTTTCTAAAAAATCAAATGATTAAGTGCTTTTTTGACATAATCATGTATTATTTTTATGCAAAAATTATAATTATTGAACTCATGTTATATTAATTAGATTACGAAACAGAATCATAATACAACTCGGATAAAATTGCTTGTATTTCTTGTAATGTATATATTTTTCCCGTTTCTAAATGTACTAAATCCGGTCTGCTTGGATAAGCAATAAAAACATCTTCTTTTGGATTAGAACAACGTACCCAAACAAAAACAGTATCAAGATGTTGTAAATAAGTAATAATATAATCTTCATATGTAATTGTTGAAAGTGTATTATTGATAAGTTCATATGTTAAACCGAAAAAACCAAAAGGAAGTGTGGTTGTTTTTGGAGCATATGCAGAAGAACTTTCTATCAGTTTTTTATTTTCATTCAATTTATAAAATGTATAAGAAATTTCATCTTCTTTTTCATGTGTTCCTTTTGGAAGCAGATATGCACTATTTGTGGTAAGTGCTTGACTAAAATCCGTTAGTTTATCAGATAAAAACCAATTGTTTGTTAAAAGAAAATATACTTTTTTAAGTTCCGAGTGGTTATTACATTGTTCTAAAATAAAAGGTTCAATTTCAGAAAAAAAGTCTGTTCGATGTGGAGCATCAAGTGTAGGAGTTCCTTTTTCAAAAAGACCATTCGAAGGAAGTTCAAATTTGAAAATAAGAAAATAAATGCCAATAAATACACATACAATCATTATAAAAAGTAGCGATTTTTTCCAATTTATATGTTTTGTCATGTAAATTCCTCCTTTTGAAATATAAAGTCAGTTGTATAAAGAAATATTAGAAAAACTATTTGTTTTATAAGAATAATATACCAGTTAAAAGTGTTTTTTTCCAGCCATATATGAAATTTTTATAATCGAAAACTCCCTTTTCAAACATAAGAAATTTATGTTCAAAAAGGGAGTAAATGTTACATAGATAATTAGAATTTACTATTTGCTATAACAAAATAGTTATTGTTTCATTTTGGTTCTTATGCTCCTCCAGGACCATCTTTTCTAGGTCTGGAATCTCTATCAAAACAGTTTCTACAATTATTTACATTATTTGTATTATTAGAACCGTTTGAATTATAAGAGTTTCTTGTGCTGTTAGAGTTTGTTGAATTGTTTACGTTATTTACATTATTTGCATTTCTTGTATTGTTTGTACTATTTGAACTGTTTGTATTGCTTGTTTTTGATTTTGCATTTGAATTAGAGTTCGAATTTCTACAAGATTTTGTGTTGTTTTGATAATCTGTCTGTGGAATATTTCCATCATCATAGACATTTGAAGTTTTGTTTTTTGCCATAATGCACCTTCCTTTCGACATTAGGTTGTGCAAAAAGAAAAGAATTATACAAGGGTTTTAAAATTATATATTTTTCTTATTTGTGGTATTTATGTTAAAATATAATATTTTTTGTAATTTAAAATATTTTATTGCATTTCCATTTATGATATACTTATTTTTATAAAAAATTTATAATAAAAGGAATCGTTTATAATAAAAGATTGGAGTGAAATAATGAATCAAGAACTTACAGAAATTTCAGATGGAAGATTATATAGAAATAATGACATGGTAAAGATTGGTTGTCATGATTGCGAAGGTTGTTCTTCTTGTTGTCGCAATATGGGTCAATCCATATGGCTTGACCCATATGATGCGTTTCAATTAACACATTATTTTGGAAAGACATTTGAAGAATTATTGGAAAAAGAAGCAGAACTTCATGTAGAAGAAGGATTAATTTTACCTAATTTGCGTATGATAGGAGAACAAGCACCAAAGTGTAGTTTTTTAAATGTCGAGAATCGTTGTAGTATACATACTGTTCGTCCGGGAATTTGTCGTTTATTTCCATTAGGTCGTAATTATGAAGATGAAAAATTGACTTATTTTATTTTAAAAGATGCTTGTCTTGTTGAACATAAGTCTAAATTGAAAATCAATAAATGGCTTGGCGTGTCAAATATTAAACAATATGAAAAATTTTTGATAGAATGGCATACATTGACAAAAAAATTACGTGGTTTTTTTAATGAGCATATGGAAGAAGAAGTGATTATCAAATCTATCAATATGAAGTTTCTTCAGATATTTTATTTGTCACCATATAAAAGTGAAGATTTTTATGAAGAATTTTATCAAAAATTAGACACTATGAATGGATTTTTAAAGCAATTAGGCGTTAGTTAGTAGTAGAGATATTGATAAAATTATGAATTTTTGTGAAACAGGTATGAATTCAGTAATCTTTTTAACTGTTTCATTTTTATGTATTTGAAGATTTCGTTTATTCGCTTAAATTAACATAATATATCTTAAACTGAAAAAACAGAAAATAAGATATTATTATAATTATGAAATAGTTACAAAAATAATATACAAAAATAGTAACTGTCTACAAAATTTTTGTATTAATTATGTATTTAAAGAAAAATGATAGACATTTTGCCTATAATTTTGTAAAATATAAATACCAAATTAGTGCTTTTGTTAATGCAAAAGCTGTGTTACGGATTAAGGAAAAGGGGGAGATACCGATGGCACAATCAATTAAAATCAATTTAGGCACTTTAAAAACATTACGTGAAATCAATCCAATGATGATGTCTTACAATGTAGAGTTTGCAGAAGTTACAGGAGGAACTTTCTGGAAAGCTTATACACCGGGGCAGATTGCCGGAACAGAAGAATTTTATGTAGAACCGACAACTGAAGGCATCGCAGCTATGTATAAGGATTTGATGCAGGTTTATAAACCTATCGATTTATACAATGTAAAATTAAGAAAACTTGCAAAAGATTTAGGGCCTGTTTGGGTTCGTGTTTCCGGTACATGGGCTACAAAGACTTATTATGATTTTGATGGAACAACCAATGGACAAGTTCCGGAAGGATACTTAAATGTTCTTACAAAAGAACAATGGATTGGTGTTTTAGATTTTGTAAAAGAAATTGGAGCAAAATTAATTGTATCTGTTGCAAACTGTCCAGGACTTCATACAGCAGAAGAACCATGGCATCCGGCAGAAGCTGAAAAATTATTTGGTCTTAGTAAAGAATATGGTGTACCAATTGATGCAGCAGAATTTACAAACGAACCAAATATGATGGAAGATACAGGTTTCCCAAAAGGTTATACACCGGCTCATTATCGTCGTGACCAAGATTTATTCTTCAAATGGCTTGATGAAAACTATCCGGAATGTATTAAAGTTGGACCAAGTACCACAGGTGGAGATAATATCGTATTTGGAAAAGGTGATGCAGAGGGCAAATCAGGTGGTGGTATTGAACAGATTGCAGAAGAAACTTGTAACTGTTCAGACCTTTTAGAAGGCACACAAGTTCCACTTGATGTATTTAGTTATCATTATTATAATGGTGTTTCTGAACGTCTTGCTTCTGTTATGCCAAGTGCACATTGGTTAGCAGATGAAGCTACAAGCGAAGCATATTTAGATACTGCTATGAATTTCTGTCGTACATATGTACCACTTCGTGACAAATATGTACCTGGTGCAGAAATGTGGGTAACAGAATCCGGTGACGCAGGTGGTGGTGGAGATACATGGGCTTCTACATTCCTTGATGTATTCCGTACATTAAACGAACTTGGTGGATTTGCAAAACTTACAAATGGTGTAATTTTCCACAATACATTAGCTTCTTCTGATTATGGTTTCCTTGCTCGTGAAGTATTTGACCCACGTCCAAACTATTTTGCAGTTCTTCTTTGGAATCGCTTAATGGGAACGACAGTTTATGATTGTGGCGAAGAAATTCGTGAAGGTGCTCATGTTTATGTACATTCTCGTAAAGACGGACAAGAAGGTTATGTATACTTAGTAATCAATAACTCTCGTACAGAATCTACAACAATTGAATTACCAAAAGATGCACAGCGTTATACATTAGCAGGTGAAAACGATAACATTCGTGCAACTGTTATGACATTAAATGGAAATCCACTTGTTTTAGGTGAAGATTATGCACTTCCAGCATTAGAACCGGTAGCTCAAGAAGCAGGAACAGTTGAATTAGCTCCAGCAACATGTACATTCTTTGTACTTTAAAATAGAATAAGGTACTGTATATCTATTGTAACTGAAAGATAGAATTTTAGAAAAGTAGATATTCGGAATCTGCTTTGTTGATTCATTTTGATTTTTATGTAAGAGTCGGTGTTTTCGGACACTGACTCTTTTTATAAACTATAAAAATATAAGGGGAAGAACATAAAAACATGAAACAGGATATACTGTTTATGCCATTAGGTGGAGGACAGCGTGTGGGGGCAAGCTGTTA
>JAFWXB010000375.1 GCA_017523185.1 Lachnospiraceae bacterium
AAATGGCGAATATATGCTCTGCTATATGTTCTGCATTTGAAGAAGAAGATTCTGCTGTACTGCTTCCAAATTCAGAAACACCTGTAATAGAAGTAAAATCAGCAGCAGCTTTACGACTTTTTATACCTTGGTCTGTTCCCTCGCTAATTGCTTCATTTGCTACATCATAACCTTGTTCTAACATAGTATGTACTTTTGTTCGCATATGGTCAGCACCTTCACTTTTTGCAGCTTCTCTTGTAGCCTCCATAGCTTCTACAATGTCCTCATCTACATCTGTATCCATACTTTCGATAATAGATTTAATTTCACTTACTTCTGCTGCATCTTTTTCGCCTTGTTCTAAGCCACTCTGTTCTAATTGTGATGCTTGCTCTACTTTTTTTCCTACATTTTCTACTCTTGAACCCATGATTTGTCCTCCTTATACTTCTTCACTTATTATACCAAATATTTCATTCAATGTTTTTCCAATTTCTTCAACTTCTTCTTTTTCTTTCTCTGTCATATTATGAAACTCATCTTGTAACATTTTAAGATATGGTTTACCATCACCTTTTTCAATATTAATTTGTTGTCTTTCTTTCATTATTTTTCCTTTCAAATTTCTTCTATATTTACATAGACCATATGATTTGTTTTATCAACACTAATAGATTTATAATCTATTTTCCATCCATTATTGCGATGTCCTCCAGGAGATAAAATTTCATCTTCTTTGGGTAATATCGAAATATGTCGAAACGGAATTGCACTTTTATTATTACTACAAGATAATACCAATCCCCAATTGCGTGTCTTTGCAAAATACATTTCAGCAATATCCTTATCTGCTGAAAAACTTGTAATTCCCGGTTCTTTCCATACTCCTCGACAATTTTTTAATATATTTATAAGTTCTTCTTTCGAATCAAAACTTAAACCTCTATAAATTGTTCCTTTATATGGCTTTACATTATGACTATCAAAAACTTTTAAAATATCTTTCGTTTCTTCTAGTTTTGCCTCTTTGTCCCAATGAATTGTACTATATCCATTTCCGGAATAAAATTCCATGGAATGTACAATTTGTTTTGCCGACAATTTATTTATATTTGGAACAACTTGACTAATCCAATTAATTTTTTCTTCTGGCTTCATTTCACTATCTGAAATTTGATGATACTCAGGAAAAGCTTGTTTATGTAACTTCTGCCACTCTTTATCCTTTGCATATATTGCATAATCTTCTTTTCCATAATTATGTGCACACATATAAGCGTGTAATGCTTCCATTGGGGTAGGCTTTACATCTTCTATTTTCCCACCATATGCTTTATGAATACTTTCCGGAATTAAATTGGCATTTTTTCCACTTTCATCTGCTCTCCATACAAGCCCGTTCTCTTGTCGATACTGTACAACTTCCCGTCCTGTCATACCCATTTTTTTTGCAAGTATTGCATCACCGGAAGCTACAATACCTACATTTGGCATATTGATAGTTATTTTTACATGAGAAACTGAATCAAAATCAGGAACACCATTTTTATAAGGAAGTTCTGAAATTCCTAATTTTTTTAATGTTGCAGCTACTATACTATCTTTTTTCACTTTAACAGAATTTTCATTCGTTCTAAAATTTCTATCTAAAACAGACTTTGAATGATTATTTCTTAATTCAAACGCAGTTCCATGTGATATTTGATTTGGCTTTTGAAATGTCCCTCTCTCAGAAACAGTTATTTGATTCGGTGATACCACTTCTCCTGTTGCAGCTGATTCTGCTCCTATTGCAAGTTCATTCAAAACAGTTACATTATCTTTATAATGTTTTGTTCGTTGATTTACTAAATTTGCTCCTGCTAAAGCTGTAGACGTTCCAAAACGCATTTTTGTTAAGTTTTGAAATTGCTTTTCCGTATCTGATGTTTTTTTTACTTTTATTGCAAATTCTAACGCTTGTTTTTTATAAGAAGAAGCCATTTGATGTGCCTGATTTCTTAACTCTTGCAACTTTTTTATGGCTCCATTTATTTGTTCATCTATAAAATCAATTCTTTCATATATAGCACTTCTAAGACTTCTGTTTATATCATTGCCATCTTCATCTGTTTCATATCGCAAATGAGATAATTGTTCATATAAATTATCTTGTTCTAATTCTAATTCAGCAATTTTATTTTGTAATTGATTGACATGATGTGCTAATTGATTTATCTTTTGCCATTCTTCAAGATATGTATTTTCCATACATATACCCTTTCCGTAGTTTCTATTTTAACATAGATTTGATAATGTTATAATAGTATCTTTCAAGTGTTTTTTACTTTATTCTATCCTATTTCATAATTCAATTTTTCCAAATAATTCATGTAAATTCCATAATTATACTTTTTATAGCAAAATAAGTTATTCTAAAAAAATTTATACTTAATTCTATATTTGTAAAAGTATTCTAGCTGATTTTTTTATTTACGCAACTTACACTATTTCATTTTTTCTAAATTATTTGCAATTTTCCAAATTTCTTTTTTTAATTTATAATTCATTCTAATCGTATATAGCCAGTTTATTAATACAAAAATAATAGGAATATATGTATAAAATATCAAAAAACATAACATAGAACTTGCTATAACTAATACAGTCAACCACCAAGAAGTATCAGCATATTTATTTTCAGTTTGGAATATTAACTCTCCTAATATATAACCTATTATCCCACCAGTACCTCCCCATATTATGCAACCTATCCCATTAAATTCAAAAAATGCACTTGCTAATGCATATAGCGTAGTACTTATTGTTGCAATATTGATATTAACAATTGTTTCATGCAGCGATTCTGTATTTTTAACTTCTTGTATTTTAGAAGTACAATAATTGATATTTGCAATATAATTTCGCATTGCATCCAATTCTGAATTTACATCCATATAATCTTTCCTCCATTTAAATTTCTTCCATATTTACATAGACCATATTCTTTTTATCAATACTAATAGAATTATAATCTATTTCCCAATCCCTACTATATAGATTTTCCATACTTATATTCCCTCAGTATTCTCTCTTTTATATATCAACTGATTTTTGCAATCTTCCATTTTCAATTGTTGCAATATAACTCTATCGCCATATTTCCAAACACCTTTTGCTAATTCCCTGCTTAATGGTGTAATAAAATCATGTTCTACTACATTTCCAATGCCTCTGCCACCAAATGCTAAATTTTTATAACAAGCATTCAACAAGGATTCATAAAGCTGACTTTCTTGTGGTACTGTAACAAATATATGACGTTGTTCCATTAAATTTTGACAAATTTGTTTTAATTGTTTATCTAAAATCAATTTTGCTTGCTCTTCGTGAATAAAATCAAAAATAATAATATTATTTCCTATTCTATTTAAAAATTCGGGTCTCCAACTTTTATGTAATTGCTCAATAATAGTATGTTCTAACAGTTCTATCGGTTTTGATGCATCAATCAGCAATTCCCTTGTGCCATCAGGCAACTTTTTTGTTACTCCTAAATTTGTAGTAAAAATAATAATACATTCTGAAAAGTATACGGTTTCACCTTTGGAATCCGTCATTCTTCCATCATCTAAAATTTGCAAAAACTTATCTAAAATACTTGGATTTGCTTTTTCAATTTCATCAAACAATAAAATCGAAAATGGATGTGCTCTTACGGCATTTGTTAGTTCACCACCTGCATCATATCCTACATATCCCGGTGGTGCACCTAACAATCGTTGGTCAGAATGTGGTTGACTGTATTCACTCATATCAAATCGAATTAAAGCACTTTCTACACCAAAAATCGTCCTGGCTAATGATTTGGCTAATTCTGTTTTTCCTGTTCCTGTAGGGCCTGCAAAAAGCAAAATACCTCGTGGTCGATTCTTTGATGAATGTTGCAAACCTGACATTCCCGTTATAGCTCGTGTAATTACATCTGCGACTGCTTGTACAGCTCTTGGTTGTCCAATGACATCTTTCGACAAATTTTCGACTAAATGTACTATCTTTTCTGAACTTAATTCTTGCCAAGGATTTTCTTTTCTGCCATGTCTATATGCTCTTATTTTTTCTTCTATATCTTGAAAAGACTCACCGACACATAAACTTAAAATAGAATCTATTTCTATACAAGTAAAACCATCTGTTTGTCCTACCAAATGATGTACCCATTTTTCTTTTGCCTGTTCTTCTAATGTATGAAACCCTGCAAACTCTTCCTGATATCGTGCAATAATCTGTTGTCTTAATTTTTCTCTTGGTTTTTCTATGGTAAGCACTTTTATATACGGAGAATAACGATAAAACCATGTTGGCAATTCTTGTACCTTATTTGTTACTAAAAATACCAAATTATTTACCCAACCTTCTCCATTATTTGCTTTTGCACTTCTTGCTTCATTTACTGCTAACATTAAAGTAGAAAAATATTCCATTTCTCCTGTTTCTAAATGTTCCGGACAACTAATTAACTGTCCTGCCATTTTTACAATAATTGCAACAGAATGTTGTTGCTCTTGTAATGCATTTCGAATACCATTCATAGAAGTTTGAATATCTGTTTTTTTCGAAACATTATGCAATTGTGCCTGCTTATAAAAATCATCTACCATATGTTCAGTATCATCATAGTAATTATAAAATCCATCGATACGATTATAAAACACAATTGTATGATATCCTTGACTTTTTAAATAAATATGTAAATACTCATCTAAATCTACAAGTTCTCCACATTCGATTCCTTCGGTAAGCATTTGCAAATCGTTAACATTACCTTCTAAGATAAACATTTTCTGTATGGAGCGATATGTATTTAATTCTTCTTTCCATTGTGATGTCTCTATCATATTGCCCCCTCTTTTACTACCAAAATTTGATTTGCAATCCAAATCGTATCTCCTACTTTTAACATAGCTAATTCTTGTGGATTTAACTGTCTTCTTCCCATTCCATCATCTACGGATGTACCATTTAAAGAATTTTCATCTCTTACTTGTAAATTTCCAAAATGGTCTACTTTTACAAATGCATGTTTTCTACTAATCAACGGATTCATCCTAAAACACTCTTTTCCAATTCCCTCTCTGCCTAAATATCCTCCTGAACTTGGAATTTCTATTTTATATCCACCTGTAAAAAGCACGATTTTTTTCATAGGAGATGTCCTTTGTTGCATATTCACAGACGTATATCCAGATTGTTGAAATAAAAACGGATTAGATTCTTCTGCTATTCTTCTTTTCGAAGACATCATCCTTTCATCAGAATTAGATTGCTGTGAAAGTTGTCGACCTCTCTTAATGAAGCCATTTTCGCTTAAAACATTTGTTTCATTTCTTTGTACAGATTCCTTTGAAATAATATTTTCCGTATATAATTGCGACTGCTCTTTATAACCATTTTCATACAATGGTTGTTTTGAGCTATTATTTTGTATATTCTCTTGCAATATTTGTTCTTGGATATAATTGTTTTCGTATAACGATTGTTCTGACCTATTATTCTGCATATTACCTTGTAATAATTGTTGCTCCACATAATTATTTTCATATCGTGGTTGTTCTGGCCTATTATTCTCAAATACTTGTTCTCTTTCTTCCGGAACACTTCCATCTTCATAACATGCAATTGGTCTATTATATCGTCTATCATAAGGCTGGTTGCAAATAGGACATCTTTTGGGCATAATTTCATTTATGGAAAAGACTTTACTAAAATGACCTGCATTACATTGTATTTTTCGAAATGTACATTCTTTCAATTTTTATTTACTCCATTCTTAATTATAAACTATTTGCTACTTGATTTTTTCCAAAATACTTCTTACCTTCCTGATTTGAAATTTTTCTCATTTGAATAGCATCTTCATTTGGAACTTCCGTCAGTATATTTTGAAAAATAATACCATAATCTTCTTTTAATTCTATTTCTATTTGCCTAAATAACGAACAAAAATGTTCCATAGAAGAAACACTTTTTCTACGTTCATTTAATGTCGGTAGTTCTCCAAAATATTGTCCTGCTACTTCTAACTCTAAATAATTATGTTCTGTACCTGATATCTGAATCGTTGCATTATCTAAGCCAAACTGCATCACATTTCCATAATCCGAATTTATACTATCTTGAAATACAATTCCACGTTTTTGCATTACATTAGAAATCGCAGATGATATATATTCTTGTTTTTTCTGTTCTTGATAATTTCTAAATAATTCTTGATATAATTGTATCAATTTTCTCGTACTTCTCTCATCTTCTATCATACGTTCATCTGCTTCTATATGCATCAAATTACAAATCGCCCTATATTGCAATACGATTTTTTGACGTTTGTTATCTGCCATTTTTTCAGTATTTGATATTGCTTGTAATTGTTTTAATAATTCATCTAACTTTTGCATATGTTTTACAGCAAATGCCGGTTTTGCATATTCAGGTTGTAAATCAAATGCTTCTTTTAATTTTCTAATAGACGGAAAACGGTTATGATATGGAGAATCTAATACTTGTGCTAATTTTGCCACAAAAATATCAAATGGAGCATCATATACTGTATTTTGTAAGTTTTCTTGTTTATGTACTTGAAGGGAAATGCCTTTTTTTGCTTTTTTATTTACTATGTTATCCAATTTATACTCATATACAAATTTTCTATATTTTTCTTCGGATAATTGTTGAATTTCTGCTTCTGTTGTTTTTATATGAAAACCAATATCTACTTCTAATTGTTCTAAATTTTCTAAACTATTTTCCAAACGAAATTCTAATTGTGCTTGGCGTTTTATGGCATTATCCATCTCACTATACTCTCTTTGAAAAATGTCTAATTCTATTTTCATAGATTGAAGCATTTCTTGTAAATATTGTCTTTTTTCCTGTAATTCTACATGTCTTTCTAAAATACCCGTTTTATATTCTTTTTCTGATATTTCGTTAGATACAAAATACTGCTGGTCTTTTCTATTTTGCATTTTGGCTTTTTGATTGATAAAATCTTGTTGTTGTCTTACATTTTGCAAAGCTATATTAAAATCTTGTGTACATTGATTCACAATTCCTTGCAATCGCCGTTCTTCTAATACAAATGGACTTGTTATATAACTGCTCATACTTCACATTTTCTCCTAATCTCATCTAATACATTTTCCATTCCCTGATACGTTAGCCAAGCTTCAAAACGTTTACTTTGAAACATCTTTTCTACTTTCTCATCTAAACAATGAATATGTTTTTCTAACCAAACTACAACATCATTTAAATCATAAAAGACAGTATCTTCCCATTCCATTGCATTATTTCCTCTTAACGCTTGAAATAATTGGGAACACGCTTCTATGGGATATACTCGACTAATATCTTGCAGACGTTCTGCAAATTTTATTTGTTCCAATTCTGCCTGATGCTTTTCTAAATAATATCTTACATGCCCTTTTTGCAAAAATGATATGACATTTAATTCTCCTTGTTTATCCTGTTCCCAAGTTCTTTCCATTTCTAATAAATTGGAATATCTTTTTCCCCTCCAAATAAACATGGCATCTTCTGTTAAATCTAATGTTAGTCGAAATAATGCATCTTCCGGATGAAATAATCGTCGATGTGATTTACAAATATTTCCCCATTTTTGATGAAACTGTAATAAGAATTTATCTATTTTTGCTTGTTGGAATAAAAATACGGCATAGTCCCAATGAGATTCTATCCCTTGAAACAAACCAACAATATCAACAGCTATCCACGATGGATTTTCAAAAGATAAAGTAATTGGCATTTGTCCAACAGACTTATGTACAGAAACACGTTCTTCGCCTCCAAATGTCCCATCTCCACACCATTTTTTTGCTGCATTTGGACCTAATCGCTTTTTGGGGTCAATCGTAATCATTCCATTTACTAAGCGTTGAAAAGATAGTGAAGCATTCGAAAAGAAAATACCTTTTTCCCAAATTCGCAATGCCTCTGTGGAAGATTTTGCATTTACTAATAATTCTCCATTTATTAATTTCGCCAATAACAATCCAACGGATGTCCAATCCGAAGCTCGTCTGCTTACATCATTTAATAGTAATTCAGGTGCTGCATACGCTGGTGTATATCCATTTGGTCTTGTTTTCATTTCTGATACGCAACCATAATCACCTAATACAATCTGCGTTTTTTCATCATTCCAAAAGATATTTTGTGGTTTTATATCATTATGAATAATTCCTGCTCCATGTAAATATTCTAATGCACAGATTATTGCCGGTAATACGATTTGCTTTATCTTGTCTTCTTCCAGTTGTTCTTTTAAATGACCATTTTTATAATATGGATATACTTCATACCAATAGGAATCTATCGTTCCACAATCTAAAATTGGAACTAAATTATCACATTGTATCGCCCGAATCTTTTGTATTAACTCTATATTGTTGCACTTATCTACTATTTTTATGACACATCGTTCTCCATAATAATCTTTTGCAAACCACAATTCCGAAGCCGATGTAATTGCCATTAAAGCAATAAAAACATACTCCCCGATTTCCATTCCAACTTTCATTCTTGGCTTTTTTAATTGTGTTTCATGTTCGATACATATAAGTGGTATCGTATCCATTTCATTTTCTGCATAAAAACGAATTGTTTCTTCCATTTTTTATCTAACGTCCTATTCTTTTTATTTTGGTGGTATACCAATAAAACATAATTGATTTTTTAACAATACACATTGTAGAGTTCTTTCTTTCGTTTCTGCGTTGCTATATCTTTCGTGATAATTCCATATATGAATATTTTGATTCCATGAACCACGCAAACCTATTCCATTATTTTTTTCTTCTATATAAGTTCCATCTACAAGTACAGCAATATGATGTAAAATTTCTTCTATAACTGGCGTATGTTTTTCATGTAATTCTTCTAATGTATAGCCTGAAAAAACCAAAATATCTCCATTCATTCTTTTTTTATATTCTATTACTAACTCTAATAACGCTTCCGGTTGCTCAAAAGGTTCTCCTCCACTTATGGTAAGTCCATCAATCTGTGTTTCTTCGCAAAACCTATCCAAAATTTCTTTTGCTGTATAAAAACTTCCACCTTCTTGTGTCTGAAACTTAGGACTTATACAATTTTCACATTGTCTTTTACAACCTTGAAACCACACCCCAATGCGTTTTCCATATCCTAATGCAGTTACAGGAAACCATACCCATCCAATTTTTGCTATTTTCATACATTTTTAGGTAAGGAAACCCACTACTTTTAGGTAATGAATGGAATTTCCTTTCTCCTTCCAATTAAATATTATCTATATGCCACACTTTGGACATACATTATGATATAATGTTGAACCACAATACAGGCAATTTCCCAATTCCATTCGTTTATAAAATGTATTTGCTATGATATATGTATTAAGAAATTCAAAATATACTTCAGATGTTATCATATATTTCTTATGTCCAAAAATCTTATCTAATATATAGCTAGGATTTACATTCTCATCTTTAATAAAAGAATAGTCTTTTACAAATGTAATCTTATTTTCACAAGAAAGATGCGTAATATGTTTCATATCCCATGGCGTTAAATTTGTAATATAACCTCTCCCAAATATTCTTAAATGTCCATTATCTCCCGTACCAATCACAGGTCTGCCTATTCCATTTTTAAATTCTTCCTGTTTTGGCTTTACTGCTACAAATTGTTCAATTTGAATTTTATTATTTAAAACGACTTTTTTTCTCTCATATGCCCATCTGCCATCTAATGTTTTATCTTCTAATTGCTCAAACATAGGCAATAATTTATTTTGATAAAAATAAATCCATTCTTCTAAAAAATCACCTACAGGTAAATAAAATTTTATTTCCGGTAATGCTCCATTTAAAATAAGTAAACGATATAATTGATAATACGTTTGCTCTTGCATCTTTTTTAATGTAAATGGAAAGAATTGTCGAACTACAATATGGATATCTTCAAACCTCATTACATTTGCATAAAGAGATTGTGCTGTTTGAATTTGTAATGCTTGAATTTCTCCCATAATTCTTTGATATTCTTTATTCAATCCAATCAAATGATAAGGACGTGATATATTCTCAATCTCTCTTTTTACATTCTCTATTTGTTTTTTTAATTTTTTTGCCTCATCAGAAACCCATATGGTACGACTATCTAAAACACCTTCCAATAACCGATTAATTTCATATTGAGAAGCATCTTTTGCAATTTTTTGTAATGTTTCTCTTTGTACATCATTATCCCATAATGCTTGTAAAAAATAGATTGTTTGTTGATTCATAATAATCACCTTACGACTGTCTATGTTTTCTTAAATTTTCTTCTGCAATTTCTTTTTGTTGCTGTCTTCTAACTGCTTCTTGTTGTAATTGCACTAATTTTTCTCTATCTTCTATGTCTTTTTGTGTTCGCATCTTCTGTTCTTGCACCAATGCATCTTGTGCAAATTGACCGGCTACTTTATATATTACATTTGATGTTGTAGGAGTTGCTGTTCTACGATTCTTTTGC
>JAFWXB010000376.1 GCA_017523185.1 Lachnospiraceae bacterium
CTGTTTCACTATAAATAAATGCTTCTTCGTCTGTATATCCACGCCATACTTCTAAAATATGATTGGAAGCATTTGCTAAACTATTCATATTCTTACTCTGTAAACGAATAACTGACATAGGCCATTTAATAATACCTGCTGTAACATCTTTGTATTCTTTCATTTCAAACATATATTCATATGGTGCTTTTTGCATTGCAAATGTATATGCACCACCTTGAAAATGGTCATGACTTAAAATAGACCCTCCTACAATTGGCAAATCAGCATTCGAGCCAATTGTATAGTGTGGAAATTTCTTTACAAAATCTAATAATTTTACAAAAACATTATAGTCAATCACCATTGGTGTATGCTCTGCATTAAATACGATACAATGTTCATTATAATATACATATGGTGAATATTGTAAATAATATGCCTGACCTGCTAAATGAAGTGGAATGATTCTGTGATTTTGTCTTGCAGGATGCGAAATATGACCTGTATATCCTTCATTTTCCTGACATAACAGACATTTTGGATATTCACCTTTTTGTTGTGTTAATGCTTTTGCAATATCTCTTGGGTCTTTTTCCGGTTTGGATAAATTAATGGTAATATCAATATCACCATATTCGGTATTTGTGACCCATTTTTCATCCTTTGCTACTCTATCTGTGCGAATATAATTTGTAGCTTGACTAAATTGATAAAAATAATCTGTAGCTTTTTTCGGATTTTTTGCATATCTCTTTAAAAATTCTTGTCTTACTACGGATGGTGGTGGTGTTAAAAGTCCCATTATTTTTGTATCAAATAAATCACGGTATGTAATGGTATTTTCTTTTACAAGTCCTTTTTCAACTGCATAATCTGTCAAGTCTTTTAAAATTTCACATAATGCTCTAGGTTCTGTTTCCACCCACATAAAATCATCTTTTTCAAATAACGCAAGCAATTTGTTTATTATATAAATTTTATCTTCCGGAACAATTAAATTTTTTCTAAGACCATAACCAACTAACTCGGAAATTAACTGATTCATATTTTTCCTTCTTTCTTCTTCATGCTTTTTGTTATACTTTTTCTCATATATTTCATACTAGATTATCTAATTTTCAAAAACTGATTTCTGTTTTTGTATAAAATAACTCATACAATATGGTATTTATTTTTTATACTACCTGTATTCCACCATATTTTCGAATTTTAAAAATACTACAAGCATTTTTTCCAAAAACTTTATTCATAGATTTTTGATATTCTTTTACATTTTCATTTTTTACAAATGCCTGAATAGTTCCTGCAAATCCACCGCCATGTACTCTGCATACCCCTTTTTCTTGTAAAAACATCTCACTTAAAGCAAGTGCCAAAGATACATTTTGCTGTTTGATATCTTTATTTGTATATACATTTTGTAAATATTTAAAAGAAGAATTTCCGGATTCCTGTACTATGGAAAGAAATTTTTCAATATCATTTTCTTTTAATGCTTTTACTTCTTTTTTTACACGTTCATTTTCATTTAAGAAATGAAGTGCACGAAGTACACATCTGTCACTTAATACCTTACGAATTTCTACCATTTCACTTAAAAGTTGTTCCATACTGACATCAACTAAAACTTCTTTGCCAAAATAATTAGCAACACATTTCATTTCCTTTGGAACTGCTGCATATTCATCTGTTAAGTCTGCATGAGAACCTTTTGTATCGGTAATACATAAACTATATCCATATGTTTCTAAGTCAAATATAACCTGTTCCATTATCGGTTTCTGTGGATTTCGAAAATCAATATGTACTAAACCACCAACAGAACAAGCCATTTGGTCCATAAGACCACAAGGTTTTCCAAAATACACATTTTCTGCATATTGACCTATCATTGCTATTTCTACAGAAGAAACACTCATTTTATTGTATAAACCTGATAATATGCTTCCAATCAATGTTTCAAAAGCTGCTGAGGAAGAAACACCTGCTCCAACTAATACATCACTTGTAATATATGCATGAAAGCCACCAATCTGATATCCTCGTTCTATAAATCCATGTAAAACACCTTTTACAAGTGCTTTTGTTGTTCCTTTTTCTGCTTCTTTTATTTCTAAATCATCACAAAAAACAACTAATTCGGAGGCCTTGTCAGAAACAATTCGAATTTCCTTTGTAGAAACTTTTCCTACAATACCAATTGCATCATAGTTAATTGAGGCACATAACACTTCTCCGTGTTGATGGTCTGTATGATTGCCACCAATCTCACTTCTTCCCGGTGCACTAAAAACAGTTATATTTCCCTTACCATAATGCATTTCATACATTTGAATTGCATTTATATATCTGTTTTTTTGATACTCTAATTTTTCTCTATCAATATAAATATCCAAAAACTTCTCATCAAAATTGCCATTTTTTATTTGAGCTACTAATTTGTTTATATCCATTTCCCCAACTCCTTATATATTTTTCAAAAATATGCTAATAAATACAAAAAGAATATGTAATATCTTTTTCTGCTGAAATATGATAGGAATCTTCTACATCACTTCCCCAGCTGTCAATTCCACCTACCCCTCTTACAGCACCATAAATACAAAGAACCGTTCTTCTTGCCGGTGGCAATTCTTCATGGTGTGTTGCATTTTCAATTTCCGGTGCTGTATAAGGCAGGCATGAAAAAGAGAATCGATTGTTGAATTTTTCAAATGTTAATTCCTGTTCCAAATAATCTTCTCTACTATTATCTAAACTTGTATGTCTGTAAACTTTTACACTATTTGTATCCATATGCATTCCACAATCTTGTGGTACTAAATATGGAGTAAGGGCTACATCATCTATCACAAAGATACCTTTGGATGCACCCTTTTTTCGGTCCGGATATGTTTCTCCTGATAAACCATCATATACATATCTGTCTGCCATTGTTGGCATAATAAATCGCATCCCAAAAACAGGAAGTTCCGGCAAACCTTCTGCCCCAAAATAATGTACATCTACTTTTATCATTCCTGATTCTTTAACTGTATAAGTTACTTTTACTTGTGTTACAGGTGTTGTAATAGTTTCATATACAAAAATAATTTTCATTTCCTTTGCATAAACATCACCACCATAGCGATTATTGTCCGGTGCACAAGGTTTTCCTTGTGAAACACCATC
>JAFWXB010000377.1 GCA_017523185.1 Lachnospiraceae bacterium
AATGTTATTGATTCGACCTTGGAGCGTGTAGAAAATGTGCGTAAAACAGGTTTGGCAGATAAAATCATTATTGAAGACCATCTTGGACAAAAAATAGAAGATATACAGAAATATGAAGCTGATATTTTTACAGTAGGTTCGGATTGGATTGGAGAATTTGATTACTTAAATAAGTTTTGTAAGGTGGTATATTTAGAACGAACTCCTAATATTTCTTCGACGATGCTTCGAAAAGATAAGTTTAAAATTGTTCGAATGGGAATTGTAGGAACTGGAAGAATTGCACCACGATTTGTATCAGAATCTAAATATGTAAGTGGAATTAATATTGTATGTGCCTATAATCCGGAAAAAGAAAGTATGAGGCGTTTTCAAAAAAGATGTAATATTGAAGGTATGACAGGAACGTATGAAGAATTTTTAGAGTGTGTAGATGCTGTTTATATTGCCTCACCAAATGAAACACATTATGTATATGTTCAAAAGGCACTAGAACAGAATAAGCATGTTTTATGTGAGAAACCAATTGCTTTTACAAAAAAACAATCTCAAGAATTATATCAATTAGCCATAGATAGAAATTTAGTTTTACTTGAAGCTGTAAAAACAGCATATTGTCCGGGATTTCAACAACTTATTAATATCGCACAAAGTGGAAAAATCGGAGAAATTTGTGATGTAGAAGCTTGTTTCACAAGATTAGCCAATATTGCATCAAGAGAACGTACAGATGCAAAGTATGGAGGTAGTTTTTTAGAGTTTGGAAGCTACACATTATTACCTATTTTTAAATTATTAGGAACAGATTATAAAGATATACATATAGATAGTTTATATGATGAAAATGGTGTGGATATTTATACTAAAATTCAGTTAAAATATGATAATCGACTAGCAACTGCAAAGATGGGCGTAGGTGTAAAATCAGAAGGGCAACTGGTAATTGCAGGTACAAAAGGATATATATTAGCAGAATCTCCATGGTGGCTTACAAAGAAATTTGTTGTGCGTTATGAAAATCCAAGTGTTATTGAAACTTATGAACCGAGTTTTCAAGGAGATGGTCTTCGTTATGAAATAAGTGAATTTATTTCAAGAATTAATGGCTATGGAAAGAAAGAATATAAACTTACAACGGAAGAAGCAATTGCTATGGCAGATGTTACGGAACAGTTTATGAAGATACGACAGAGCAGATAAATTTATTTATAAAATAAAAAAATTTTTTATAAAAGGCATAAAATGAAAAAAACTATATGTAAATTAGGAATTATTGGAACAGGACGAATTGCACATCGTTTTGTACCAGAAGCAGGATTTGTAGAAGGTATTGAGGTTGTTGCAGTATATAATTCAAGGATAACAAGTGCAGAGAAATTTGCAGAAGAATTTAGTATAGCATATTATACAGACAATTTAGAAAAATTGTTTGAATATGTAGATGCAGTATATATTGCAAGTCCTCATGAAACGCATTATATGTATGCAAAAAGAGCATTAGAAGTCGGAAAACATGTGCTTTGTGAAAAACCAATGACATTTTCTAAAATACAAGTTTTAGAACTGGGAATATTAGCTCAAGAAAAAGATTTAGTTTTAATGGAAGCAATAAAAACAGCATATTGTCCGGGATTTTTGGCATTATTAGAAGTGGCAAAAAGTGGAAAAATTGGGGAAATTATAGATGTAGAGGCTTGTTTTACAAAATTAGTACCTATAAATCTAAGAGAATTGTCAGATAAAAGATATGGTGGAAGTTTTACGGAAATGGGTACATATACATTACTTCCAATTGTAAAGTTACTAGGAACAGATAGTAAAGAAGTGAAATTTCGCTCAATAAAAGCAATTACAGATGTAGATGCATATACAAAAGTATTTATTGATTATGGAAATGCAATTGCAACAGCTAAAACGGGTTTGGGTGTAAAATCAGAAGGACAACTTCTTATATCAGGAACAAAAGGGTATATTTTAGTACCTTCTCCATGGTGGTTGACTAGAAAATTTGAAATACATTATGAAGACCCAAATCATATAGAAATATATGAATATCCATATGAAAAAGATGGATTGCGATATGAAATAGCAACTTTTGTAGAAAAGATTGCTCAAATATTATCTATAAATGAGAATAAAATGTTAAATAAATATTCAGAAAAGAATAGTTATTGTATATTAGGACAAGCAATAGAACAAGAAAATTATTTATCAGAAGATATATTAGAATCGGATATAAATATTGATAAAAGTATATACATAAATTCTATGGAAATAGGTATTACAATAGAAGAAAGTGCTTGGATTGCTGAGCAGATGGCAGTTTTTTTAGAGATAAGAAAAGTGGATTGTAATTAATATAGTAAATAAGAAATTCAATTTCTAAAAAATTGGAAGTATGCGACTTTAGCTGTGTGAGTATTCACTATAAATATAGATTTGGTTTGAAAATTTTATATTAATAAAAAATAGGATAAAGTATGAAAAATGAAATTAATTGATAAATATTGGAATAATGAAAAATTTTATATTTTAAGAAGACAAATAAAGGCATGGATACAAAGCGTTTTATTTTATATTTTTCGAATATTTCCTATCAATAAACGAAAAATAGTATTTTGTTGCATTGAAGGAACAACAGGATATACATGTAGTCCTAAATACATTGCAGAAGAAATTATAAAGCAAAAATTAGATTATGAACTGGTTTGGCTTGTAAATGATACTTCTAAAAAATTTCCAAAACGGATAAAAGTGGTTAAGAATACATTATTAAATAGAGCATATCATTTAACTACTGCAAAGGTTTGGATTGAGAATAGTAGAAAGCAATTAGAAGTTAGGAAAAGAAAAGGACAAGTTTATTTTCAGACATGGCATGGAAAAATTGGATTTAAACCAATTGGATTAAATAGAGGGGCTTCTTTTTCAAAGATTGCTTATTTAGTTAGTAAACATGATTCTGAAATGATAGATTATGTAATAACAAATTCAAGATGGTTTGAAGATGATTTGCAAAATGGTATGTTATATAAGGGTCCAACTTTACGAATTGGTTCTCCAAGATGTGATATCTTATTAAAAAATAGAGAAAAATATATAAGAAATATACGTAATAGATTACATTTACCTGAAAATGCAAAATTAATAATGTATGCACCTACTTTTCGTGGTGGAAGTCAAGCTGTTAATAGAGATGTTATAGCAAGTTCTGATGAATTAAATTATATGTATTTAATAAATACTTTAACAGAAAAGTTTGATGGGGAATGGTATATGTTATTACGACAGCATCCACAAGTAGTTGCAAGAAATCTTAATAAGAAATATATTTCAGATAAAGTAATTGATGTAAGTCAAATAGATGATATGTATGAAATTCTTGCCGGATGTGATGCCTTTTTATCTGATTATTCAAGTGCTGTTTTTGATGCAGCTATCATGAAAATCCCTATATTTATTTTTGCTTATGATTATGAAGATTATAAAAATGAGCGTGGAAAATTGATGTGGGATTTAAATGAATTACCATTTCCCTTTGGCACAAATGAACAAGAGTTATATAATAAGATAAAACTATTTGATTATAATGAGTATGTAATAGAATTAGAAAAATTGTTTGAAAAAGTTGAGCTTATTGAAGATGGGAAGGCCAGTAGAAGAATGATAAGAGAATTAAAAAAGTATTTAAAACAATAGAGAATCAGGTGGTTAAAATGAATATTGCAATCATATTTGCTGGTGGAACAGGACAAAGAATGAATTTGACAACAAAGCCAAAACAATTTCTTAAGTTACATGGAAAACCAATACTTGTATATACATTAGAACAATTTCAACAACATGAAGAAGTGGATGCTATTATTTTAGTAAGTA
>JAFWXB010000378.1 GCA_017523185.1 Lachnospiraceae bacterium
AAGCAGCAAATGCAGGTGGTGTAGCAACTTCAGCTCTTGAAATGACACAGAACTCTGAAAGATTAAGCTGGACATTTGAAGAAGTAGATGCAAAATTACAGCAGATTATGGTAAATATTTACCATAATATTGATAACGCAGCAAAACGCTATGGTATGGAAGGAAACTATGTAGCAGGTGCAAATATTGCAGGTTTTGAAAAAGTAGCAGAAGCTATGATTGCACAAGGTGTTTGTTAATGGATAAATAAATTTTTAAATTAGTAAAGTAAAAACCTTTAAAGTAGATGGATAAAGTCAGATACTTTAAAGGTTTTTTATTATTACAGTAATGAATATAAATTTGATAATTGTAATATTTTATTTTTAAATATGTTATAAAAATATTGAAATTATAGTTATGTTGTGATATACTGAAAAACCATTTTAGTTTTATTAAAAAAGTTTTTAAGTATATCTGTATGGTATATAGGTAAAATTAAGAAACTTTTTTATTTGAATATTTATCTAAGAAAAGAAAGAAAAGAGGTGTTTTTATGGCAATCAGACCTGTATTTGTAGTATCACTCGACAATAAGTTTTGTATCCGAAAAAACATAGAATTTACATTTTTTAATGGTTTTTCTGATAAGCAAAAGAAAAGATGTATTCAAAGTTTGCATCAGGCATATTTAAGACAATATGCAGATAAAAAGGTATTGGAAATATCAAGTAAATCGGAAGATGAATTAGGTGTTAAGTTAAGTGCATTTAATTTGATGATAACAGCAGAAGATGGAACAAAGTATTCGGTAGAATCTGCATTTCAAGCAGGTAAAATATTTGAACATGGTGGGCCATACCTCGATTTACTTACAGTTTCTTCTCGAACAGCGAAAAAAGATGAACGATTAAAAAATAGTGGAAAAGTGATTGGTTTTACAGCAAATGGAGAACTGTTTCCAACAGAACCAAAAACATATTTTTATCATTGGCTTTATATCAATGCATTACATAAATATGAAGAATTAACAGAACAGCTTATGTCATATGATGCTTTTACAGATATTGTATTTAATCCTCAAAAATCTATTAATTGTCAAGCAGAAGCAGTAGCAATTTATGTATCATTGAGAAAACAAGGATTGTTAGATGAGGCTTTAAAGAGTAAAGAAGCGTTTTTAAAGATAGTATATTTAAAATAATATAGTGAGATGTGAATTTGATAAATAAGAAAAATAAAGAAAAAGAGTATTTTCTTTTTTTAAAATAGAAAGAATATAAAAGTATAAAAAAGAATAAAAAGCTATAAAGTTCCTAGTGAATTTTATGGCTTTTTTTGTTATAGTAATATTGAGAAAAGCTATGGATATTATCCGTAAAAAAGGAGGAATGTTATGAACAATTTTTGGGATGTCGCCGTTTGGGGTGAGATGAACATGATTGCTGCTTTATTGCTAGGGCTCTTAGCTGCCAGTTTATTAAAAAAAGCAATCAAAATTTTAAAAGAATCCCTAATTCCAACAGCAGTTTTGGCAGGGGGTCTTTTACTTGGACTATCATCTATTTATAAGATATTTGGAGATAGTTCTATGTTTGACACACCATTTTTTGGTGGAAATGGTACGTCGTTTTTGGAAATTATTACATATCATGCATTAGCACTTGGATTTATTGCATCGACATTTGAAAGTTCTGATGAAAAAATGTCTAAACAAAGACAAGTAGAAATTTTTAACTCGGGTGTTACAACTGTAGCAACGTATTTAGTACAGGCAATTATTGGTCTTGGAATCACACTTATTGCAGCAAAAGTAATGGAAGGATTTTTTCCGGCAGCAGGTATTATTTTACCATTTGGCTATGGACAAGGAACAGGACAAGCCATGAATTATGGAAATATCTATGAAACACAATATGGATTTGTGGGTGGAAAAAGTTTTGGTTTAACG
This sequence comes from Lachnospiraceae bacterium, assembly GCA_017523185.1. The sequence continues at coordinate 1,931 of JAFWXB010000378.1, forward strand.
ATTGCAGCATTTGGTTTTATCGTAGTAAGTCTTGGTGGTGTATTGCACTTAACATGGTTAAGAAGAAGACAAAATGTAAAAAAACATGAATCAGGAACCATGAAAACTGCAATGGAAAAAACATTAAGACAAGATGAAATTCCATTGTTTGAAAACATGGATACTTTAAGTGTACAAATTGCATTTATTGTTGGAACTTATATGATAACATATGTGATTATCTATATTTTAGGAGAATTAATTCCGGGATTAAAATCTGTTATTTATGGATTTAACTTTTTAATTGGTGTTTTAGTAACAACCGGTGTAAAGAGTTTATTAAAGAATTTAGAACAGAAAAAGATTTTAAAGAAACATTATGTGAATGATTTCTTAATGGTGCGTATTCGAAACTTTTGTTATGATATTATGGTAGTAGCAGGAATTGCAGCAATTCAATTAGGTGCAGTTGGAGATTATCTTTGGATTATTCTTCTTATCTGTATTGTTGGTGCAATTGGAACATTTGTATACAATCGTATTATTGCAAAAGCACTTTTCAAAGATTATGCAGAAGAACAATTTGTGGCAATGTATGGTATGCTTACAGGAACAGCAAGTACAGGTATTGTATTGCTCCGTGAGCTTGATGCAGAGTTTAAAACACCTGTTTCTGACAATATTGTATATCAGAATTTCCCTGCAATTGTATTTGGATTTCCACTTATGTTAATTGCAGCATCTGCTCCGGAAGCACCCGAAATGACATTTTTAATAGTGGTTGCATTTTTTGTAGCATTAAATATTATTTTATTTAGAGCACAACTATTTGGAAAGTTTATAAAGAAAAAATAAAGGATAGATACTTTAACGATTAATTTTAGAAATTTGTTAAACGTATATGAAAGGGAGAATATTGAACTAAATCAAGAAAGTACCTCACTCAAAGTTAGAAATATTGAGTGTAGAGTCACTTTCTTGATTTTGTTATAAACAAGTAGTAAAGATTGGGTTATAAATTTTAGTTTTTGTTTTAGGATAATGTATCTTTTGTAAGAAATAAAGGTTTATGAAAAAAGGAGAAAAAGTAAAAATGATTATAGATACACATGTACATATTGGAAGTTTGTTGGGATTTGATTTATCAGAAGAAAAAGTGTTAGAATCCATGCAAAAATACAATATTGATTATGCACTTGTTTCAAGTATTGATTCCACGGAATTGGATTTTGACCAAAAAGAAATTCCAAAAGAATTACAGATTTCACAGGAAGATTCGTTAAAAAGTGTGCTTGCATTTGCAAGACAATATCCGGAAAAAATTGGTGTGCTTGTATGGGTAAAACCATATGGTGAGACGATTTCTGAAGAATTTGTCACATTGATTGAAAAAAATCTCGATATTATTTATGGATTAAAAGTACACCAATATCATTCGAAAACAGCCTTAGATGACCCAAAGATGCTACCATATTTGGAGCTGGCAAGAAGATTTCAATTTCCTGTTGTTGCACACACAGATGGTAAAAACGAAGCAGCAGTGATTCATGTTTGGAATGCTGCAAAAGCAAATCCTGATATTGACTTTGTAATGGTGCATATGGGGCTTGGAACAGATAATAGTGAAGCCATTCAGTTACTTGGTACTTTGCCGAATTTATATGGTGATACAACATGGGTTCCATTAGAAAGCACTTTAAAAGCTATTGAAACAGCAGGAAGTGAAAAAATGTTGTTTGGAAGTGATAATCCGATTGATGGTGTGGATACTTATCATCACAATCCAAAAGGTGAACCTTCGGTATATCAATCTTATTTTAAAGAATTAGAGAAAAAAGCCGGAACAGAAGCCTATGAAAATATTATGTATAAAAATGCAATAAGATTATTTGGATTGCATAGTATTTAATTGTTTTTGGTGGACTGTCAAGCTCCGATGGAGAAACTGCGAAAGCAGTTATTGGAAAATGTAGGAATAGTAAATTAACAAAACTGCTGTATGTATGATAAAGAATTTATACATACAGCAGTTTTTTATAAATGAAATTTTTTACTTTGTATTGTTTAAATAGAAAAAATGCGTTATACTAATGTCTAGTGTTTTTTATTTTATGAAGAATGAAAATATTTTGTTACTTTAATAAAACATTTGGCTATATGGAACATGGGAGCTTGGAGGTTGCCAATGAAAAATAATTCAAAAAAAGAAGATTTGCAATTTGATACAATTGAAGTATTAGATTTGAATGAAGAAGATTCGGATTTTGTCTCAAATGCAGATGCAATTACAAGAATAAATGCAGATATAGAGAAATATGATTCGCAAAAGAAAAGGAGAAATTTACAAACGCAAGAAGAACAGGATAAGTACGAAGATATAGAAGAAGTAAAAGATGAAAAAGCAATAGAAGAAGAAATAGAGCAATTAGAAAAAGAAGAAAATCAAATAAATGAAAAAAAAGAATTTTTAAGTATGTTATTGATGTTTGCCATTGGAATTGGTGTAGCATTATTTTTAAAGAATTTTATTATTATCAATGCGACAGTTCCAACGGGGTCTATGGAAAATACGATTCAAATTAAAGATAATTTGTTTGGATATCGACTTGCATATTTAAAAGAAGAACCGGAACGTGGCGATATTATTTTTTTCTATTATCCGGACGATGAAACACAAAAATATGTCAAACGTATTATTGGACTTCCGGGCGAACATATTTATATTACAGAAGGAAAAGTTTATATCAATGGAGAAAAAGAACCATTATATGAGCCTTATTTAAAAGAAGAATGGGTAAAAGGAACAGGTGTATTTGAATTTGAAATTCCGGAAGACAGTTATCTTGTGTTAGGAGACAATCGAAATAATTCTCACGATTCACGTTATTGGAATAATTCTTATGTAAATAAGGACAAAATTATTGGCAAAGCATTATATATTTATTATCCGTTTAATCATATGGGGGCGTTAGAATAATCATATAAAGAGTTGAAATCGTATAGAATAAGAAAGAGATATTTTGTTGTGTTTTTAAGGGCTATTGCTTGAATCAGCATAAAAATTAAATTAATAGAAAATGAGTAAAATTAGATAGTATAATAAAATATGGTTAGAATATTAGTAAAATTACTGAATATTAAAACACTTACAAAAGAAGAACAACGAAGTGCATATGGAAAACTTTGTGGGATAGTTGGAATTGCATTAAATTTGTTGTTATTTATAGGAAAGTTTTTTGCAGGAATGATAAGTCATTCTGTTGCAATTACAGCTGATGCTTTTAATAATTTATCGGATGCAGGTTCTTCCATTGTAACACTTGTAGGATTTAAACTTGCAGAGCAAAAACCGGATTCTGACCATCCATTTGGACATGGCAGGATGGAATATGTATCAGGTTTACTTGTTGCAGGTGTTATTCTTATGATGGCATATGAACTTTTAAAAGATTCCATAGATAAAATTTTACATCCGGAAGAAGTATTATTTTCGCCATTGATTGCAGGGATTTTAATTACATCTATTTTCGTAAAATGTTATATG
>JAFWXB010000379.1 GCA_017523185.1 Lachnospiraceae bacterium
CATATGCTGAATATCTCGCTATCACATATCAACTACAAGATTTAGGAATTGAAATAGAATGTAATTATTCCACTCAATTTGGCGAAATTGTATCAAATACCTATTTTTACAATTCCACACTCTCTACTGCATTAAGTAAAGTAGTATGCGAAATGATTACGCAGTATAAAGATGAAAATTTTTCTGATGAACTTTATCAGATAGATTATCAAGATTCGCTTAAAATGTTTCATATTCCCATCGAAAATTTATAATAAAAGTTTTCTCTATCATAATAAAACACCACAGAAGTTCTCTGTGGTGTTTTAAACTTACCTGCATTTACTTTGCGATTTCTATATTTTGCAAGCACTTTCATTTAATTAAAATAACAATTTCACTTTCAAATCAAATCTATCTTTATTTGATTTGTTATTCTACTTAAATTCCCTTTGGGAATTTGCCAGATACGCACTTTGTAATACAAGTGCTTTTGGTTAGTGGAAAATCCCCTAAAACCCCATTTTTTCCTAGCGGTTATACTTTTTAATACCACATTAGCAAAAGGCTATCTCTTTTTGACATCATTTTAATAAAACGATGTTGCTTTTTGACACCATTTTTTTGAAAAATTTTTATATTGTTCTACATTAATTTTTTACGATGCCATTTTTTAGTACCTATTTTAAAAACGTATTTCATTTTTTAATATCATTCTTTTAAAAATATGCTTATTTTTGATACCTCTTAATATTTTGCCTAATCCTACTTCCTATTATACGGTCTGTTTTCCAAACCTACTGAAATATTCCTGTGCTATCTGTAACGATATATCTAACTTCCTTTGTAATCTGATTAAAATATCATTCTCAGAAAGTCCAAAATCAAGTCCTGCCTCTACAATACCTTTTGCCTCTCCTTCTACTTTACCTCGTGCTTCTCCCTTTGCTTCTCCTTCTGCTCTACTTTCTTTTGCAATTTCTTCAAATAAAGTACACATAGCCTCATCTCCTTTTCCCAAAGCATTATAATCAAGTTTCGTATTCGTAGCTCCTGCTACTGCCATAACTACGCTTCTGTCTGTTTTATTTTGTCTACTGTATTCGATTACTTTTTCTTTTATTGTATTTTTTGATATATGATTACTTAAAATAATTTGAAGCAATGAGAATAAATCCCTATTATTGATATTATGCAACTGCAAATCATTTTTTCTTGCCTCTACCAATAACATCTTGTAATCATTTACATATGGTTTCATTTCTTCCGGAATATCCAACATTTCATGAAGTGTTTTCGCTCCATCCCAAGGCTTTTCTCCATAGTACACAACAATTGTAATGACCGACAACAGCTTATCTGTCTTTTTCATTCTTGACAGAAACTCATCTTCTTTCATATCATCTGCTGTTTTATATTTCTTTGCATTACTGTCATATTGCTTTTTGTATGTACCATAATCATATCCCATAACTCGCATAGGCATTGCATAATGAATACGTTCTTGATTTTCAAGTCCTAATAATACAAATTGCACACCAAATACAGAAGACTTCTTTTGTATTTTTATAACATCTCTGGATGCTTTAATACTCTCTGCATAATCTTTATGTTCTAAAATTGTAGATTCTTCTGTATCCACATCTTCCAATTCTTCCGGTTTAATGATTTGCTTCCCTTGAAATAATACAGCATTAAACAAATCAGCAAACTGCTCATTATCATTCCAATAATTTTTTAATATAATATCCGGTTTTAAAATCTGTACTTTTTTGGACATAATGCACATATATCTCCTTAATTAAAAAATACTCTTGATGAAACCCATTAAAAGTTTAGAATCAAAGTTATTTATTATTCTGTTGTTGATTCTAAATTTTTTGTCATTCCCCTTTAACATAATAATAACCCTATAGTAATTGTCATTCCAACCATTTATTATAAAAAAGTAATTATAAATTACCACATATATGATTGCATCTCATATAGCATCTCTGCCTCATAATCTGCTATATCTGATAACATAAAGCTACACCCATCTAATATATTAAAAATACCTGCCATAAACGCAAATGCATTATCAACATCTATTATCTGTCCATCAAATCTATATGACAAATTATAATCAAATGGGTATCTAAAAACATCTCCATTTTTATCTATGTTATTCAATTCTTGAAGGCCATTTTCCAAATAATCTAAATATTGTAAGTCTTCGCCATGCTCTTTCGCATAATTACGAATCATCACATTTATCACTGTCCAAAGTTCTTTTAATGAATGGCTATTACGAGTCTTTCTTATCCATTTCTGATCCACTCCATTAATAACTTTAGCAAATAACAATCTCTTCAATGATAACTCTATTGCATTCCTTAATAAAAATAGCATAGGAAAAATATACTCCACCTTATACTCTTGCCTATATTTTTCATATACGAATTCAGCAACCTCACTATAACCTTTTACCTGTTTGTGAAATCCATCTTCCCATGGTGATTCCCACAACTGACAGTTTCCAAATCCATGACTTGCAAAAACTAAAAAATCATTATTACGTGTTGTATCAATCTCATAAATAGATATATCTGCAACACCTCTATATTCTTTGTCTAATATAGCATATGCATTTAATAATGAATTCCCCATCTCACAAATATCAAGAAAATCATTATTATATTGTTTCAAAAAATCATCTTTAAAGGGATAGCGAAATAACGTTGAATTTTTATCTACTATTTCTATATTCTCCAAATATTTCTGTATCCATATTTGCTCATTAAAAGAAATAAACAAACTATCTATATTTTGTCTATATCTATCCCATAAATTTGTAAGGTCATGTTTATCTTTAGCTAAAGCAACTTCAAATTCATGCCTTGTTCTAACAGCTCTGAATACAAGACCTTTCAAAATCAGTTCTAAACTTTGTCGAAACATATATACACATGCTAAAAACCACATATCATATTTTGCATTATCATGTTCTTCTTTTACAATGTCATCTGTAGCATAATAAGCACATAAGAAAAATCCCTTACTCATCTGATATAAATCTTCATCATATTTTCTTTTCCAAATGATTGTCGTTCCCTTATAACAATCATAAAATGACCTATTAGCTTTTACCCAATAATCAAGACTTATCATTGCTACTCTCCTATCTATTTCTTCATTATCCTTGAACTTCTAAATCTCTTTAAAACTTTAAAACATATGCATTATATAAATAATATGTATCAACTTTTAAATCCCATTTTTGATTCTATAATATGACTTTTTCATCATAATATACATCTATCCCCTTTACTATATTTAAGTATACTATCAAATGCTTATCCCTGCAATAATAAAAACATCACCTATTTCTCTGTGATATTATTTCACTTTCTTCCACTATATATTTTAGATAGTATCAATTTTTTTAAGTTTCTGTAAGAAAGTTAAATTTTATTTCAAACAACTAAAAAAAGGAACTCAAATCCTAAAATAAAATTTGAGTTCCTTTCAAAAATTCATTTATTTTCATTCAATTACCATCCAATAGCAAAGCCATTTTTCATAATTTACTTCACTACCACTTTCTGCAACCATTTTGCAACCAGACCTTTTACAAATCCAGTAAAATCAATGGTTACAGCCATTTTTATTCTATTCCCACTCTATTGCTAAGTGTTTTTTCTCTATTTTTTGCCTTATTTTCCGTTATTTTTGGTACAAATATCTCCTATATTACACCCATTTTTTTTATTTCATAACTTTTTTAGTATCATTGTAGTATCACGATATTTTCTAAGGCTTTGTTATGTATTCTGTGTATGTGAGAATTGCTCAACTTCATTTTTTGTCGTATATCGTTCCATTTCCACCCTAAAATATAACGATATATCAAACATTCTTGTTCGCGTTTCTCTAATATCTTGATACTATCCAAAATACACAAACATATATATTCGTTTTCTTTTATTCTTTCCTCATGCTCTTTTTTATATTCTTCAGTATCACATGAAAAAAGTTCTAAATCTTTTAATCGGTCTTTACTTTGTTCTATCTTCCACTTTGCAAACTGATATTGTTGTAAATACTTCTTTTTGTCCATATTACCACCCCAAAACTGCAAGCTCTACTTCACTAAACCATGTACGATTAAATTCATTTACCCCTACATGGCGAGGTAATACATCAATGTATTGTTCATAATATGTTCGAATCACGTTATTATTACCAGTTCGAAGCGTTCGCAAGGCTTTACTCTCTTTTTGTCGTACTTGCTCTATACTTACACTTAAGGCTTGCCCTATTTCTTTAAGTGTAGCCTTATGTTTGAAACGCTTTTCAATAACTATCGGCATAATGTCCGGTAATGTATCAACATACTCCCATAATGCTTTTTTCATTGCAGCAGTATCAACACTTTTTACAATATCTTCTTCCAGTTCTTCATCAGATGCAAGCGTATCATTTAAAGTTAGTTCTTCTTCGCCCATTGGAGCATTAAGGCTTTGCATATTGCAAATTTTTACATTTTGTTTTATGGTTCTTACTTGTTCTATGCTTACTCCAAGATATTGCGACATTTCAATATCTGTTATCTCACAACCATAATACTTTTTATACTCATTCGCAATCTTTTTATACTGTTGTACTTTGTTGTATGCGTGTTCCGGTAAACGAATGGTATTGTAAAACGTAGCAATATAGCGTTTTAATGCTTGTTCTATCCAAAAAGTTGCATAAGTAAGAAATAAAACGTCTTTTTCTGTGTCAAAATGCTTTACTGCTTCACATATTCCAAAATATGCCTCTTGCTTTAAATCTTCCAGTTCTGCATAACCTTTGTATTTTAAGGTCAATTTTCCAATATATCCCTTATTCTGTTCCCACAGTTCCGACATATACTTACTTTGTCCGGATTGAATCAATTTTACCAATTCTTCATTTGACACTTGAACAACACCACCTTATAATATTATCAAGTACAAACCTTTTTTATCTAAAATCCAACACTTTCAAAAAAGAATTTACTATTGTGGTAAGTTCTTTTTTATTATATCTATTTAAAATCCATTTATCAAGTAACATTTTAAATTGGTGGCTGAAAATTAAGCTACCAAACGTAATTTTAGTACGAGTGGTTTTATTAACTCCACTTCTCAGCGAGAAATTTGTGCAGTACGACGTGAAGTACGGAAAAGACTATGAAATGGGTAGCATATCCCCTATAAAACTAAAATGTTTAATAAGCATATCAGACTATTAAACATTTTTCGTATGCAGCAGTTTTATATTTTCCGTTTTGGATGATATAAAAGTATAGGTTTTGTTATATTCTCCTTTTTTATTTTAAATCAACTTATCTTTTTCTAAAATTTTAGAAAAACCTACACCCCCTTTTATATCTGACTTACGTATTACATAAATCAGCTTTTAACGGTTCTCTTTTAGGACAGGGGGTACTGTAAAACTCCCATGTATTATTTCAATGTACTCCCAACGGTACTATACAATAAAATGTCTATTTGTTTTTAGGGGGGATAGTATCTATATACTTTAACACGTTAAACTGTTACACTTTCAATTATTAAAGTATGTGGATACTATCACAAAAACTTGATGTGGGAATACATTGTTTTCTTTGGTAGGGCATTGGTGGAACTGGAAACCATTTTTTTAAACCAAAGAACCCCGGGGATACCATTTAACTTTTTCAACTGCTGCAACTTGAAAATATACCTTAACATTTCTTAACAAGGTGGTAACTTTTTGTTACTCCCTTTGTATTTTCCTTTAAACGCCTTTATTTGACATTTTATCTTTTAGACGAAAGTTTCTCCATAAAAGCAATAAAAACATCTAAAATCAGCTAATTTTTATCAAATTACCCCCTTTCATGCATATCTTTTGTCCGGCTAAAGAGATGACCTTGCCCTACGGTCTTCCTAGTACCCTTTATTTTAAAAGTTATGGGGGTGTATTTTCCATGTTGCAGCAGTTATTTGCTTTATCAATTTAAAAGGTCAAAAACTAAGCTAATGCACCAAATTAGTGTATTGGATAGTTAATTACCTTGTCAAAACCTTGTTACTTTTTACTTCAACAAAGTATATGGTATTTTACCACCTACCAACAATTTCTCTTATTCTTTAAAAAATTAAATGCTACCCAAATTTGGGTAACAAGTCCAACCAAAAAGGCATATGCTATTTTGCATACACCTTTTTCTTTTACGGATTCATTGTGATTTCAGAAAAATCAATATATAAATCATCATAAATATTCACTTTAATTGTGGCATTAAACGAATACTGCACAGATAACATATTCTTTTCAAAGTAATTGACTGTTACAATTTTACGTTGTGGGTCTACTATCCAATATTCACGAACACCTGCATTTTTATAATAATATAACTTTTTAATATAATCATCTGCTGCATTACTTGGAGAAACAATCTCAATAACAAAATCAGGAGAACCATTACAACGCTTGCCATTTAATTTATCTTTATCACAAATAATCATAATATCCGGTTGTACAATCGTTAGAGGATTATCAAATAATTTTACATCAAATGGAGCCGGAAACACCAAACATTTCCCATTCTTAGATTTAATATAATTACGAATTGTTACCAGTAATTCCGTTAATATGGTTTGATGTGCTTGTGACGGACTGGACATATAATAAATTTGTCCGTCAAATACTTCAGCTCTCACATCTTCCGGCAAAGATTCGTATTGTTGTAATGTAATAGGTTGTATTTGTTGTAATGCTGACATATTAACACTTCCTTTCTTTTAAACTGCTTGCTCGCTAATACCAAATAGATAAGCTAACTCTTTGTATTTTTTCCCTTTTATATTTAAAAGTGCTTTTATTTTATCACTTATCATAAAAACCCCCTAATTTTTATATTATAATTATATCATAAAGAACGAAACATTTGTAATCAAAAACGTGTAGAATGTTTCGAAAATGACAACCCAACAATAAAAAACAGTAAAACAAAATTGTTCTACTGTTTTTATCATTTTTCTTGTAAATTATATTTCTGCTATTTCTTCTACAAAATCTTTTAATAAAACATATATGTATCTTAAATGAATTTCATTTTGAACTTCTTGTAACAATTTAATAGCTTCTTTTTGCATTTCTTCGATATTTTTTCCATACAATATAACATTATCCTTTCTGTAAAAATCTTTTCAATTCTATTCTTACACTATCGGCAGTTGCTTTTCTACCAAGTTTCTTTGCTACTTCTTCCCAAGTTTTCCCTTCAAAATATTTCATTTGAATAATACGTTGTATTCTTGGAGAAACTGTGTTTAAAAACTGCTGCACTTCTAATCTGATTCGTTCTGCATTTGCTTTTTGTTCTTGCAACAATTTTTCTTCATATCGAAGTTTAGGATTTTCTTGGACACTTAATGCAGTTTCATTCATTACAAAATGTTGTTTCTCATATGGAAAGTCTTTGTCACTTTCTAAAACACTCGTTCGAATAACTGTTGTTTTTTGATGTAATCTCTTTATCTCTTTTTCTATTTCCCTAATAAGTTCACAAGCATCTATGTAATTTTCTAATATTTGCTTATTCAAGTTCCAATTCCTCCAATTCATTTCTTTCTATCCACTAAAACATTCACTTATTAACTGTGTTGCCATTTTAAATCCTTGTATAAAGCCGTTTGCTTCTGCTGTACATACAAAATCTGATACCACACAATCTAAATCAACATATGTTTTACTGCTTAAATCATTCTTTAATTTTTGATTTAATTCTTCTGAAAATTGGTATTTATGAGGTACATATTTTCGTTGAAATGCTTCATATTCTTCTGTTGTAGTATAATTATGCCAAATATTTTTAATCATTTTATACTGCATTGTTCTGTGCCTCTGTTCTACTAATTTCGCATAAGTTGTTATATATTTCTGTATA
>JAFWXB010000380.1 GCA_017523185.1 Lachnospiraceae bacterium
TGTACTTATGAGTTATGGAACAGGTGCAATTATGGCAGTTCCGGGACATGATGACAGAGACTGGGAATTTGCAAAGAAATTTAATCTTCCAATTATTCAAGTTGTTGCAAAAGATGGAGAAGAAGTAGATATCAATGCAGAAGCATTTACAGATGTTGCAACAGGTATGTTAATTAATTCTGATTTTATCAATGGTTTGGAAGTAAAAGATGCACAGGCAAAGATGATTGCATTCTTAGAAGAAAAAGGCATTGGTACAGCAAAAACAAATTATAAATTAAGAGACTGGGTATTTTCACGTCAGCGTTATTGGGGAGAACCTATTCCAATTATCGAATGTGAAAAATGTGGATTTGTTCCGGTAGATGAAAGCGAACTTCCATTATTATTACCGGAAGTAGACAGTTATATGCCAACCGATAATGGCGAATCTCCACTTGCAGCTATGACCGATTGGGTAAATACTACTTGTCCATGTTGTGGTGGTAAAGCAAAAAGAGAAACCGATACAATGCCACAATGGGCTGGTTCTTCTTGGTATTTCTTAAGATATTGCGACCCAACAAATACAGAAGAACTTGCAAGCAAAGAAGCATTAAAATATTGGATGCCTGTTGATTGGTATAATGGTGGTATGGAACATACAACGCTTCACTTATTGTATTCAAGATTTTGGCATAAATTCCTTTATGACAAAGATGTAGTAACTTGTGAAGAACCATATGCAAAGAGAACTTCTCATGGTATGATTCTCGGAGAAAATGGCGAAAAAATGTCGAAATCCCGTGGTAATGTTGTAAATCCGGACGATATTGTAAGAGAATATGGTGCAGATACACTTAGAATTTATGAAATGTTTATTGGTGCATTTGAACTTTCTGCTTCATGGTCAGAAGATGGTGTAAAAGGTTGTCGTCGTTTCTTAGACCGTGTATGGAAATTACAGGATATTATGACACAAGAAGAAGGCTATTCGAAAGATTTAGAAACAAAAATGCATCAGACGATTAAAAAAGTTTCCAATGACTTTGAAAGTTTAAAATATAACACAGGTATTGCAGCAATGATGGCTTTAATCAATGAATTTTATAAGAAAAATTCTATCACAAAAGGTGAATTAAAGACACTTGTTACACTTTTAAATCCGGTAGCACCTCATATTACAGAAGAAATTTGGCATGCAATTGGTTGTGAAGGCAGAGTATATCAGCAAGAATGGCCGGAATATGAAGAAGCAAAAACAGTAGAATCTACTATTGAAATTGCAGTTCAGATTAATGGTAAAATCAAAGCTACAATTGCAATCGGAAAAGATGATGCAAAAGAAGATGTACTTGCAAAAGCAAAAGAAAGTATTGCAGATAAATTAACCGGAAATATTGTAAAAGAAATTTATGTACCGGGCAGAATTGTAAATATTGTAATGAAATAATATAATATGAGTTCGAAAAATAATAAAAATCATATAACAAAGATGTGTTTTTAGAAAAGTAGAATAATTATAAAGACTTTAAATGAAAAACTCCTTATTACTATGAAGTAAACTACAAAATAGTAATAAGGGAGTTTTTTATAATAGTTATTTCATGCAATACTTATTTTGGTTTATTTTAATGTGAATTCAATAATAATTAAGAAACATTGTATTTTTAAAAATTGTAAAGTAGTGTAATTTGCGTTATTTTTTCAATTGATATGGTGGAAGGGATGAGTCTGTTCCTTTTAATTTTTGCATACCACGTTGAATCGCGTCACGAGATGTCTTCCAGTCGGCATCTCTATTTTTATAATCATATTTTTCAATAAACCATGCCACATCTTCATAGATACGTTCCATATTTTCAGACATCAAAGGTAAGAATTTGTTGTAAAATTCCTCTAATTCACTTGCAGATAAATAAGTATCAGCGCCTTCTATCATAACAGCGAAATGCGAAAGGCATACACCTTTTGTTTCCATTACTTGATTACGGAAAGCAGAATCTTTTTTATACATATTAAAGAATGTTTTTAAGTAAGCATCAAAGGTACGTTTTACATTGTTACAAACAAAACAACTTTCTTCTTTTTTATGAATCCAATCAGCAATGGAATTTGCAGATGTAGTAACAGGTTTTGAGAATAAGCCACGTTTTGGTGGTTTTCCGGGTTTAAAATTTTTAAATTCCTGATTCATTTCATCAATCATTTTACGATAATGTGTTTTTAAAATCCATGCATTTCCTAAGGAATTGCCGTAATCAAACATTTTTTTAAAATGGGTTCGACAAAATCCTTCTTTATCTGTCATTGCACGAATATCGGCTTCCATATAAGAAGCTCCATGTCCTAATACATAATTGAGAGCGTGTTCTTCCGTTCTGCGTTCAATGTAGCAAAATGGACATTCGCCAGCGTTTTCCATGGCATCAGAAATGGGAATGGTGTGTAATTGTTCTTTCATAGTTCCTCCTCCGGTTGATATGTTTTATAAAATTCAATAAAAGATGCTAATGCTTTTGAAGGTTTTGTATTTTCTTTATAAACAAATCCTACTTTTCGTTCAGGAATAGGAATAGGTAAAGGAATTTCTACTAATTTTCCTTTTGCAAGTTCTTTAGAAACAAAACTTTTAATCACACAAGCAACACCAACACCAATTTTAGCAAAATCAATGAGAAGTCCCATATCGGAGATATCGATAGATTCGGAAATGGTAATTAAATTTCGCTGAAAATAATCATCAATATATCGACGTGTTAAATTGTGTTTATCCAAAAGCATTAAAGTAGCATTTTCTAAGATTTTATCTTTTTTAATTCCTCTTTTAGAAAGATTGTCAAGATATTCAGGGCTTGCAACAAAGGTATCTTCAATAGTATCTAAAAAGTCAAATTGAAATCCTTTTAAGTTTTGAGGTTTTCCAATTAGACCAATATCAATTTTATTATCTTCTAAAAGACGGAGTGTTTCGTTTGTTGATTGGCAACTAATGGAAATGCTTACATGAGGATTTTGATGGATAAATTCGCGTAAATAAGGGAGAAGCATATATTTACAAAGTGTAGAGCTTACACCAATTTGAATACGTCCTACACCAAGTTCAATGGAACGTCGCAATTTATCTTCACCAATATTTAATGTTTCAAAAGCTTCTTTTACATGGTCATATAAAAGAATACCTTCGTCAGTTAATACAACGCCTCGAGAACTGCGAGAAAAGAGCTTACAGTTTAGACTTTCTTCTAATTTTTGAATAGATTTACTGATAGCAGGTTGGCTGATATAAAGTTCTTTTGCTGCTTTGGAAATATTTCCTGCATTTGCAACA
>JAFWXB010000381.1 GCA_017523185.1 Lachnospiraceae bacterium
AGAAATGAATATGCCGGTAGACCGTGTACGCGAAATTTTAAAAATTTCACAAGAACCTGTTTCTTTGGAAACACCAATTGGGGAAGAAGAAGATTCTCATTTGGGTGACTTTATTAAAGATGATAATGTGCCTGTTCCGGCAGATGCGGCAGCATTTACGTTATTGAAAGAACAGTTAGAAGAAGTGCTTGGTACATTGACCGAAAGAGAACAAAGAGTGCTTACTCTTCGTTTCGGGTTAGAAGACGGTCGTGCCCGCACACTCGAAGAAGTAGGGAAAGTATTTAATGTTACGCGTGAACGTATTCGCCAAATTGAAGCAAAAGCACTTCGCAAACTCCGCCATCCAAGCAGAAGTCGCAAATTAAAGGATTATTTAGAATAATATGATAAAATTATCAGAACGCATGAAAGCAGTCGCATCCATGGTTACAACCGGAAATATTCTTGCAGATATTGGTACAGACCATGGATACGTGCCAATTGCGTTAGTGCAAAAGGCAAAAATACCAAAAGCGATAGCTATGGATATTAACGAAGGACCTCTATTACGTGCAAAAGAGCATATCGCGAAATATCAGTTACAAGAGTACATAGAAACTCGTCTTTCAGATGGGGTGGAAGCATTGAAAGAAGGAGAAGCTGACTCAATACTGATTGCTGGTATGGGTGGTGAACTGATTATTCACATTTTGACAGAAGGAATGAACGTGTGTCGTAAAGCAAAAGAATTGATTTTGCAACCACAGTCAGAACTTCAGAAAGTGCGTGAATTTTTGCGAAAACAGAAATTTAAAATCATTGATGAGAATATGATATTAGAGGGTGGAAAATACTATCCTATGATGAAAGTTATTCCGGTAGAAGAAGATACTTTTTGGAAAGATAAACAAGAAGTAGTCATTCTTCCATGTGATATGTATGGACCACTTTTGTTAAAATATGGAAATCCTGTATTGAGAAAATATTTGGTGACACAACATAAGCAATTGACAGAAATTTTAGCAAGTTTGGAAGACCAAGTAGAATCAGACACCATTAAAAAAAGAAAAAAAGAAGTATTGGAACAAATATCAATCAATGAATCTGCATATACAATATTGGGGGCGATAAAAGATGCAGGAATATAATGTTACGATTACAATTGGTAATTCTTCACAAAAGACAATAGAAACAATAAAAGTTTCTGAAGGAACCAGATTAGAAGATGTTGCGAAAAAATACCAGTCTTATTATAAAGACCGTATTGTGCTTGCAATATTTAATAATAAATTACGAGAATTAAATAAAACTATAAAGAGTGATGGAACAGTTTCTTTTTTTACTATGACAGACCGTGACGGAAAACGTACTTATCGAAGAAGTGTTACGATTTTATTGCAAAAAGCTGTTTATAATCTTTGGGGAAAACAAGCAAAAGTACGTGTGTTTTATTCTTTGGGAGAAGGATATTATTGTGAATTAGAAGGTATGGCATTAGATAAAATTAAGTTACTTTCTTTGAAACAGGAAATGATGCGTCTTGTAGATGAAGATATTCCATTAAAAAAACAAAGTGCAAAAACAGATATTGCAAGAGAGATATTCCATGAGTCTGGAATGACAGATAAAGAGCGTTTGATGACATATCGCAGAAGCTCAAGAGTAAATCTCTATAATTTAGATGGTATGATAGATTATTATTATGGTTATATGGTACCATCTACAGGATATTTGCAATGGTTTGATATAGCGTTATTTGAAGATGGATTTGTATTGATGTTTCCGGGAAATAATGGTACTGTTGTAGAACCACTTCGTACTTCACAAAAATTGTTTACAACACTTCGTGAGTCAAAAAATTGGAGTACCATGTTAGGTGTAGGAACTGTTGGAGCGTTAAATGAAGCAATTTCGCAGGGAAAAGGCGAAGAAATGATTCTTTTGCAAGAGGCGTTGATGGAAGAACGTATTGGAGCATTGGCAGCAAGAATTGCAGAAGATAAAAGTAAAAAATTTATTATGATTGCAGGACCTTCTTCTTCCGGTAAAACAACTTTTTCTAATCGTTTGTCAATTCAACTTTTGGCAAAAGGATTACGACCACATCCAATTGGTTTAGATAATTATTATGCAAATAGAGATGAATGTCCAAGAGATGAAAATGGTAAATTTGATTTTGAATGTTTAGAAGCGATTGATGTAGAATTATTTAATCGTGATATGACAAAATTGTTAGCTGGAGAAGAAATTGACATTCCATCCTTTAATTTTAAAACAGGTTGTCGTGAATATCGTGGCAAAAAGTTAAAATTACAGAAAAATGATATCCTTGTTATTGAAGGTATTCATGGATTGAATGATAAATTATCGTATAGTTTGCCGGAAGAAAGTAAATTCCGTATTTATATTTCAGCATTGACACAGCTTAATATTGATGAACATAATCCACTTCCGACAACAGATGGTCGTTTGATTCGACGTATTGTACGAGATGCACGTACCCGTGGAACAATTGCAGAAGATACACTTGGAATGTGGAGTTCCGTAAGACGTGGAGAAGAAAAATATATTTTTCCATTCCAAGAAAGTGCTGATGTAATGTTTAATTCTGCTTTATTATATGAAATGGCAGTTTTAAAAACATATGCAGAGCCATTGTTATTCCAAATTAAAAAAGAAAGTGAAGAATATTTAGAAGCAAAACGTTTATTAAAACTGTTAGATTATTTTCTTCCACTTCCAACAGAATCCATTCCACAAACTTCTCTTGTAAGAGAATTTATTGGTGGAAGTTGTTTTCAAGTATAAAAGTTGAACATAAGTTCGATTACTGTTTTGATAGAGTATTGTGAAAATATCAATTATTTTTAAAAGTTTATGTTTTTTCAAAAAAAGAGATTTGATATCCGGTATTTTATTGACATAGATGAGAATATTTGTGACTTTAGTTATGAGTAATTCCATAGAATAAAATACTATAAAATGCTTGATTTTTTAGGAATAAATGTGTATATTAGAAAAGGTTTGCAGGACAGGTAATCGCGGCTGCAAGTACCGAAAGGTCGCAGGTGAGGAAAGTCCGGGCTTCATAGGGCAGGATGCCGGTTAACGGCCGGTGGAGGAAACTCTAAGGAAAGTGCAACAGAAATATACCGCCAGATATACTGGTAAGGGTGGAATGGCAGTGTAAGAGACTACCGCCTCGCTGGTAACAGAGAGGGCATATGTAAACCCCATTCGAAGCAAGACCAAAACAAAGCGATGACGTGGCCCGCCAGCTTTAGGTAGGTCGCTTGAGGCAACTGGTAACAGTTGTCCTAGATAGATGATTACCCAACGACATAACCCGGCTTATCGTTCTGCAAACTTTTTCTTATTTTAAAAATAGTGTGGGAAATATCAATAAAAATGAAATATGTATTTCATATTATAAATTAGAATATATTTCTTTGAAAAACGAAGAATCTCGCTTTGCGAGATTTTTTTCAGTTTTAAATTATCGAATATATGTTTATTTATAAAAACTTTGTTAAAAGATATTAAAATACAATAACTGTGTTGACGAATGTGGATATTCGGTAGTAATATTTTATAAAATACTTGTATATTGTATGTAAGAAACAATAATAAGTAAAAACACAGAAAAGAGGGTATTACAAATGAAAGAGAAATTTATACGGTTTATGCAAGGGCGAAATGGTATGGATGACCTTGCGAAAGCAATCAACTGGGTTGTTTTAGGGCTTTTGGTTGTATCATTATTTACAAAATGGTCTATTTTATATACCATAGGTTTGTTATTAATGGGATATATGTATTTTCGTGTATTTTCCAGAAATATACCAAAACGCTATGAAGAAAATCAAAAATTTCGCAATTTTCGTTATGATGCAGTTGTAAAATGGAACAAGAAGAAAGCAGAGTTTGCTCAACGAAAAATATATCGTTTTTTTAGTTGTCCAATGTGTCACCAAAGAGTACGAGTGCCAAAAGGGCGTGGCAGAATCTGTATTACTTGTCCAAAATGCAGAACGGAATTTGTGAAAAAGTCATAGCATGGAGGCATTATGTTTGGCTATATTAATGTAAATCGAGAAGAACTTTCAGAAGAAAATAAGAAAATTTATCAGGCATATTATTGTGGACTTTGTCAACGATTACACGCAAATTGTGGTAAAAAAGGACAGATGTTGTTAAATTATGATATGACATTTCTTGTAGTGCTTTTAACGGGGTTGTATGAAGTAAACAATACACAAAAAAAATTCACTTGTATTCTACACCCAACAAAGAAAAAAACAGCATATGAAAATGAGATTTCCGATTATTGTGCAGCAATGAATGTAATGCTTGCATATTATAATTTAATTGATGATTGGCAAGATGAAAAAAATTATACAAAAAAAACATTGGCAAATATGATTCGAAAAGATTACAATCGTTTTGCAGAACAATATCCAAGACAAACAAAAGCATTGGAACAGTATATTACACGTTTAAGTGAATATGAAAAAAATGAAGAAACAAATATTGATTTAGTTGCAGGTCTTACAGGCGAAATGTTAGGTGAACTTTTTGCTTGGAAAGAAGATGAATGGTATGAAGAATTAAAAACATTAGGGTATTACATGGGGAAATTTATTTATCTTATGGATGCCTATGAAGATATTGATAAAGATGAGAAACATAAAAGTTACAATCCCCTTTGTATGTTGAGAAAAGAAAATCCAAAAGATTTCGAAACATTATGCAGATTAATGATGACAAGTATGATGGCAGAATGTGCAAAATCCTTTGAACGTTTGCCAATTTTGTTACATGCAGATATTTTACGAAACATTTTGTACTCGGGAGTGTGGTCAAAGTATGAGTACATTCAGTTAAAGAAGAAAAAGAGGACGAAGAAATGATAGACCCGTATCAGGTGCTTGGGGTATCCCGAAGTGCCTCAGATGAAGAAATAAAAAAAGCATATCGTAGTTTAAGCCGTAAATACCATCCGGATGCGAATATAAATAATCCAAATAAAGCAGAAGCTGAAGAAAAATTTAAACAAGTTCAACAAGCTTATGACCAGATTATGAAAGAAAAGCAACAAGGAACAAGCTATGGTGGAAACTACGGAAATGGTTATGGCAATTATGGAGGTTTTGGTAGTTCGCAAAGTGGCTATTATGGAAATACCAGAGGATATGAGCAAGAATCGAGCCATATGCAGGCAGCAGCGAATTATATCCAAAATCGTTATTATAGAGAAGCACTTAATGTATTAAATGATATTCCATTTGGGGAACGTCAAGGAAGATGGTATTATTATAGTGCTATGGCAAATCAAGGCATGGGAAATACAGCAACTGCATTAGAACACATTCGCAAAGCAGTAGAATTAGAACCAAGTAACATTCAATACAGACAATATCAGCAACACTTAGAATATGGTGGAACATGGTACACGACAATGGGAAGTGGTTATAGCAGACCATATTCAGGAATGAGTGAATGGTGTTTGAGTATGTTATTTTTAAATATGTTTTGTAATTGTTGTTGTTGGCCGTGTTAGAAAATAAAGTCTTTAACAGATAATATAATAAAAAGTTATGAAGCATTTTCTAAATGAAATTTAAGATAATGAGTAAATAGTGGATTGCGAATATTTATTTTATTTATAATTTTTTAATAATACAGGTATTACACATTTATAAGTTGAATTATAAGTTTGTAATACTTTTTTCTTGCAAAAAATAGAATAGTAACATATAGGTATTGAAAAGTAATAAATAATATGGCGATAAACAGATAGGCTTGTTTGTGGGTTACAGCCACTTTTTCTAAACAGTAGATATTTATATTATAATCTATAATTGATAAAATACGAAAAATTGTATAAAAATAGCATACATTTGTTTATGATACAAAGACATTTCTTGTTATAATGAATACTATATCTTTCTATCATGACAGATTTGTGCAATATTCTAAATTTACTCAAATAATAAATATGAGTTTCTTAAAAATTTTTCCTTGCACTTTAAATATCTTTGACATATAATAGAAAAAATGTGTGTCATATGACAATATTTTTAAAAGGAGGAGAAAAATGAGACATTTAATTAGTCCATTGGATTTTTC
>JAFWXB010000382.1 GCA_017523185.1 Lachnospiraceae bacterium
CTACTAAGGATTTTGCACATCTCTCTTCTGACATACGATTAATATTCTTCTTCCATCTCATCTCTTATGTGAGAATCTAAAAACTTTCCATCCTCAAAAATCGTTTTTATCTTCTCTATTGATAATTTTTCTATCTTGTGTTTTCCTACTATCTCCAATCTTCCTAATACTACTTTAGTTGAAAGATTATTTTCAGTAATTCTATATTTCTTCTTGCTCACAATATCTTGAATATAAACACCCGAATATTCTATATATTTTCCTTTGTTAATTAACGTCAGTTCGATAAATTATTTAAAACATATATTTATCAACATAAAATTTTTCATATATATTTTATCCTTTTATATATAATTTCAATAAAATCTTTTTACATATCACACTTACATTAAATATATTCAATACTAATCTATCCACTATTCAATTCCCTATTTTAACCCATCTCAAAACAAGAAGTCCTTTTATCACTAATAATAAAAATGCCACCATAATAGCATAAGCTTCTTTTGTGATTCCTAAAAATAACACCACTAAAATATGAACTCCCATAGAAATATCTGTTATCATTTTATGGTTTGTTTCCGTGTTCGATTTTGTTTGGATTATTTTTATCATACCAAATACAATAATAAAAAGAAACATAATCCAATATATACAACGATTCAATGATGTTGTTTCTGTATATGCAAATAGATTTACAGAATAAATATATCCATCTATTGTTTTTGGATAAAGTGGCAAAATAATTAACATCAATGCACATACATCTACAATTCCAAACAGTAAATCACACATATTTCGAATATTGGATTTATTTTCTTTTTCAGCTATGGAAAGTAATTTTTCTCCTGATAATAAGTCATCAATACTTACCGAAAAATACTTGGATATTTCTTTTAAAGAGTCAATATTCGGATACCCTTTCCCCGATTCCCATTTAGAAATTGCAGTTCTTGACACATATAACTCTTTTGCTAATTCTTCCTGTGTAAGCCCTCTGCTTTTTCTTAATTCTTGAAGTTTTTCATGAAATTCCACAAACAAAACCTCCTAATTTTATTTATGCCTCTCGGTTATCTCTAAAACAATTCCTTTGTAAATACAAAATAATCCCATACTAAGCATAACGCCTCCTATAATATCCGTAAACCAATGTACGCCTGAAATAAGTCTTGCTAATACTATAAATGTTGAAAAGCAAATCGTAAACAGATTTATAACTTTTTTTAATGCTTTGTTTTTTAGTCTGCGATTCATCTGCTCCATTAGTGTTGGCATTACACTTAATACAAGAAGTGTCGTTGATGAGGGATAGGAAGTTTCCATTCTTCCTTCGATAAGTATTGGTCTGTAATTAATCGGAATCATTTCAAAAATAAGATAACTAAATATGACAATACTGTAATATATTCCTAAAAAAATAATATCACTATCTACTTTTAAAAGACTTCTTCTTTTCACTAATTGTACAATCCCAATTCCACCAAACATCATACAAACAAATATCGGAATAAGTCCTAACCAATCTGTAATTGTATAAAATGTCATATGCACACCTGTCAATTTATGAAACCAACGATTAAACGAGGCGAATCCTACTTCTGTGGCACTCTCTCCAATCGCTTGTACATCTACTATTTGTATAAGTGCCGTCCAAATCGCAAATCCTACAATTAACATAGTTCCTAAAAATAATACCTTTTTTCCATTCTTTTTCATTTTTTATGTCCTTCCTTTTTCTTTTTTATCTTTCGACAGATTTAAAAGTAACAAAAGACATAAAAAATAGAAAGAATCGCAACGTCACATATATGACACGATTCGTAACATTGGCGTAAATACAGTTATTTTTAAACTTTTTCTATATTAATATAAATTCAATCCTCAAAAATATTTAACATAAATTCTGTATTCAGAAATATATCATAAAAATTATATATAAAAATATAAAAAGATATCATAAGCTCCTCAAAATATTAATATTGCTTTCATTTATTGAAACATATATAATACATATCAGAATATCAGTTCGATAATTAAAGTAAATATGCTCTATTCTATTTCATATTTACTTTTCATCAAATAATTTATAAATTGCTTATATTTTTATCATTATAATATAATTTAAGGAGAAACTTATGAATGATATATCTGTAAATAACGTTCCAAATAATTCCGATTATATTTCTCTAAAAGACCTATGTACTACACTTTCGATTTCAACAGCTACCGGTCGTAATTGGATTAAATTAGGAAAACTGATTCCAACTTATATAGATAAAAAAACACCCTATTTTACAAAAGAATATGTGGAAACATTAAAAAAAGAAATAACGTCTGATAAAAACCAAGTATTAAAAAGCCGTCGCAACAAAAAATTTATTTCCGGCAATTCGTTATATCGTTCTTATGTATCAGAACATTGCCAAAATATAAATACATTAGAAAAAATTCTTAATATAGCCAATAAAGAAAACATTGAGTTTCATATGCACAACATACAATACTTAATTGCAGATTGTGCATTACATTTACTTGCGCAAAAATATCAATTACCTTTTTTCAATGAAAAAACATTATTAAATAAATTTCTAAAAAAAGAAATTATTCTTCCATCATATAGCGAACTAATATATGCTTTGATTCAAGACGAAACAGAAGCTTTGGAATTTTGTAATCAATATCCTGCGCTTTTTCATCTTTCCTATATATATGAGCCGATAGAAGATATTCTTGGTTTAATTTATATTTCTTGCAAAAATATGGGAAATAGAAAAGTAACCGGAACTTATTATACTCCAACAAAAGTTGTAAAAAAACTGATATCCAACCTAAATATTACATCAGAAGATACTATACTCGACCCTTGTTGTGGAACAGGTAATTTTTTATTGCAATTACCAAAAACCATTCCTTTTGAAAAAATATATGGAAATGATATTGATTCGATAAGTGTTAAAATTACTCGCTTCAATATGGCATTAAAATACGATAATCTTTCTGTTTCATCTATCTTAGAGCATATCACAGAAAAAGATTATTTAACAAACTATACAAAACTTTCATTTCAATACATCATTGGTAATCCTCCATGGGGGTATGCATTTTCAGAAGATGAAAAAATGCTACTTCGAGATATTTACAAAACAGCCTCAAAAAAAAATATCGAATCGTATGATGTATTTATCGAAAAAGCACTACACAGTTTATCTTTAAATGGACAATTGGCTTTTGTTCTTCCGGAAGCTTTATTAAATGTAAAAGCACATACGGATATTCGAACAATAATTATGGAATCCAATTCTATAAAATATCTTGAATTTTTAGGAAATGCTTTTGATGGTGTTCAATGCCCGTCTATCTTATTACATTTAGTGCATACAGGACAACCACTTTCAACTGTTGGAATGACCGTATGTAACACAAATGTTGCTACCACAATTTCAACAGAACGTGTAGTCACATCCGAATATTTTAGTTTTCTTACAACAGATGAAGAATATTTGCTCCTTGAAAAAATCAAACATACTGCTTCTGCAAAATTCTTAGCAAATAATGCAGATTTTGCTTTAGGTATTGTAACAGGAAATAACAAAAAATATATATCTTCTCTAAAAACTGCTGATAACGAAATCATTTTAAAAGGCTCTGATATTTGTAAATATCATATAAAACCAACAGATAATTACATTAATTTTCAACCCGAAAATTTTCAACAAACTGCACTAATTGAAATGTATCGTGCTTCAGAAAAACTTTTATACCGATTTATTAGCAGTCAACTTGTCTTTGCATATGATGATAAACAAACACTATCTCTAAATAGTTGCAATATTGTAATTCCTAAACTAAAAGAAGCTAAGATGAAATATGTTCTTGCAATTCTCAACTCCAGAATTGCTCAATTTATTTATAAAATGGAATTTCATTCTATTAAAGTATTGCGTTCTCACATAGAAAATATTCCAATTCCAATTGTAGAGGAAACTACACAAGATACTATTATTGAGATAGTTGATACCCTTATTGATGGAATATGTCTTGAAAATGCACAAACTGCTTACGATAAACTCGATACACTTATCTGCAATATCTTTCATCTTTCTCAAAAAGAACAAGATATTCTTAAAAAAGCTGTAGATGGTGAAAATAAATTTCTTGTATAAGAAAAGTGCCAACAAATACTATTCGTTTATTTGTTGACACTTTTCTATATAAATTATTTTTTTAGTTTTTAA
>JAFWXB010000383.1 GCA_017523185.1 Lachnospiraceae bacterium
AGAGAAAAACGTGTAGAAATTGGATTAACTTACATTTACGGTATTGGTAGAGTAAGCTCTAATCGTATTCTTGAAGCAGCTGGTGTAAATCCTGACACACGTGTTAGAGATTTAACAGATGATGAAGTAAAAAGAATCAGTGCTGTAATTGATGAAACACAGACTGTTGAAGGTGATTTAAGAAGAGAAATCGCATTAAATATTAAGAGACTTCAGGAAATTGGATGCTATCGTGGTATCCGTCATAGAAAAGGACTTCCGGTTCGTGGTCAGAAAACAAAGACAAACGCAAGAACCAGAAAAGGTCCAAAGAGAACAGTAGCAAATAAAAAGAAATAAGACATTTTAGGTAATACAAGTATTTAAAAGTTTATATATAAGATATATATATAAATCTTATGATAAATATAAGTATAGTAAATAGATGAGTTGAAAATAATTTATTATATTGTTATGTGATAAATGCTAATTGTTAAAATAAATTAGTGAAATTTATCTTTAGATATAATTAGATATTTTTAATAATAAAAATACTTGTATGTTGATATATTGATTATTGAGAAAGTAGGTTAGTTTAAATATGGCTAAGAACGTTGCAAAAAAAGTAACAAAAAAGCGTGTAAAGAAAAACGTTGAACGCGGACAGGCACATATCCAGTCATCTTTTAATAATACAATCGTAACACTTACAGATGCACAAGGAAATGCTTTATCATGGGCAAGTGCTGGTGGTCTTGGATTTAGAGGTTCAAAGAAATCTACTCCATATGCTGCACAGATGGCAGCAGAAACTGCTACAAAAGCAGCTTTAGTTCATGGTTTAAAGACGGTTGATGTATTTGTAAAAGGACCTGGTTCAGGTAGAGAAGCAGCTATTCGTGCACTTGCAGCTTGTGGTCTTGAAGTAACATCTATTAAAGACGTAACACCAGTACCACATAATGGATGCCGTCCACCAAAACGCAGAAGAGTTTAATTAGGAGGGATAAATTAAGATGGCAGTTAATAGAGTACCTGTACTTAAAAGATGCAGATCCCTTGGTTTAGAACCAGGATTTTTAGGATATAGCAAAAAATCAAATAGAAATTTAAATAGAGCAAACAAAAAAGTTTCTGAATATGGTCTTCAGTTAAGAGAAAAACAGAAAGCAAAATTCATCTATGGTGTATTAGAAAAACCTTTCCGTACTTACTATGAAAAGGCTGATAGAATGAAAGGCTTAACTGGTCCAAACTTAATGACTATGCTTGAATCAAGACTTGATAACGTAGTATTCCGTTTAGGATTTGCTCGTACAAGAAGAGAAGCTAGACAGATTGTTGACCATAAATTTGTTACAGTAAATGGAAAAGTAGTAAACATTCCATCTTACTTAGTAAAAGCTGGCGATGTGATTGAAATCAAAGAAGCTAAGAAAAATACTCAGAGAATGAAAGATATCATCGAAGTTGCTGGTGGAAGAATTGTTCCAGAATGGTTAGATTGTAATACAGAAGCATTACAAGGTGTTGTGAAAAACTTACCAACACGCGAACAAATTGATGTTCCAGTTGACGAAATGCTTATCGTCGAATTATATTCTAAATAAGAAAAAGTTATTCGGATTTGTGCCGGGGCTTTTGCCTCGGCTATCCGTCGCTTTAATAGAAATGCATATTTCCTTCTCAATATAAGTAAGTAGCGAAACAATAAATTGCAAAATATCCCGTTGATAAGGAAAAATGTCCAGAGATGGAAGAATGTTGCTTAGAAAGTATGTTGTGTATAGATTGGCTATTTTCTAACTAGATGACTATATTTTTAAAAGGAGGGATTTTGTAGTGTTCGATTTTGAAAAACCAAGAATTGAAATTGCAGAAATTTCAGAAGACAAAAAATATGGTAAATTTGTAGTAGAACCATTAGAAAGAGGTTATGGTACAACACTTGGAAATTCATTAAGAAGAATTATGCTTTCTTCATTACCGGGTGCAGCTGTAAGCCAAGTAAAAATTGAAGGTGTTTTACACGAATTTAGCTCAATTCCAGGCGTAAAAGAAGACGTTACGGAAATTATTATGAATATCAAAAACCTTGCTATTCGTAACAATAGTTCTACAAATGAACCAAAAGTTGCTTATATTGAATTCGAAGGTGAAGGTATTGTAAAAGCAGGCGATATTCAGGTTGATTCTGATATTGAAATTATGAATCCGGATTTGGAAATTGCTCACTTAAATGGTGGCGTTGATTCTAAACTGTACATGGAACTTACCATTAATAAAGGCAGAGGATACATTAGTGCAGATAAGAACAAAACAGAAGATACTCCAATTGGTGTCATTGCTGTTGATTCCATCTACACACCGGTAGACCGTGTAAATCTTACAGTAGAAAATACACGTGTAGGTCAAGTTACAGATTATGATAAACTTACTTTAGATGTATTTACAAACGGAACATTAGAACCGGATGAAGCAGTAAGTCTTGCTGCAAAAGTATTAAGCGAGCATTTGAATCTTTTTATTGACTTATCAGATGCAGCACAGCAAGCTGAAGTTATGATTGAAAAGGAAAATGATGCACAGGAAAAAGTTCTTGAAATGAATATTGATGAACTTGAATTATCTGTACGTTCTTATAACTGCTTAAAGAGAGCCGGAATTAACACAGTTGCAGAACTTATTAACAGAACTCCGGATGATATGATGAAAGTTCGTAATCTTGGACGTAAATCATTAGAAGAAGTTTTAGCAAAATTAAAAGAATTAGGATTACAGTTAAATCAGGGAGAAGATTAAAATCCATCCCTATTTATATAATAAACTCGGATAGGCAGAACCGGTAAATCCAAAGAGTACGGCTTATGTCTTGTTCCTGAGTGGCACAATATAAAAGACCATAAATAGTTTACAATAAATGTATAATATATTTTATTTACTTTTTAAGAACAAAATAAGAGTAAAATAGAAAGTACAAGGTACTAACTATATATAAAGTTTCTTTTTTGTGGAAAAAGATGTAGAGTTGGAATGTAAACAGAAGTTTATGTGTCGTTTATAGATTTTAATGAAAATATGTTCGGTAAGTAAGACCAAAGAGCGTAGCCGAATATACCACAAATGGAGGATTAGAAAAATGGCAAAATATCGTAAATTAGGAAGAACATCCAGTCAGAGAAAAGCATTACTTAGAAACCAAGTAACAATGCTTTTAACACATGGTAAAATCGTAACAACAGAAGCAAAAGCAAAAGAAGTTCGTAAAATCGTAGAAGGTATCATTGCAAAAGCTATCAAAGAAAAAGACAACTTTGAAGAAGTTACTGTAACAGCTAAAGTTCCTCGTAAAGATGCAAATGGCAAGAGAGTAAAAGAAGTTGTAGATGGCAAAAAAGTTACTGTATATGATGAAGTACAAAAAACAATCAAAAAAGATATGCCTTCTCGTCTTCATGCAAGAAGAGAAATCCTTAGAGTTCTTTACTCTGTAAAAGAAGGACAAGGAAAGAAAGCAAAAGAAGTTGATTTATGTGCAAAATTATTTGATGAAATCGCACCAAAATATGTTGGACGTAACGGTGGTTACACAAGAATCGTTAAAATTGGACAGCGTAAAGGTGACGGTGCATTAGAAGTAGTTCTTGAATTAGTTTAATATTAAGTCAGAAATGGCTGTCGGGGTAATAGGTACTATTGCCACGACAGTCTATTTTTTGTGTCATAGAAAAATGTTTTCTATAATATAATTGATAAAATAAAAAAAATTGCATAAAAATACAGTTTATTTGTTTGTTATATAAAGACATTTGCTGTTATTATTCTAAATATATCTTTGTGTTATAGACAAATTTTGGTATATTTTATCCTTTATAGCTTCTGGTATTTTAGTATAGAATATAAATTTTTTGATTATTTATGAAATTTGCATTATTTATTTAAAATAATAGGACGATAATTTACACAGATAATAAATATATTAGAGTTATGTTTGTATAATGTTTAGAGTTTATTAAATGATATACAAAAGGGGAGAGACAATAAAATATTTATTGCTTAGTTTTATAATAAGGAGTTGCAGCAAAATTTTTTGCAACAGCCCCGTAATGAAATATTCGGAGGTTGAAATGAAGAAAATAGGAAAAAATAAGAAAAGACAATGTATCATGGGAAGTTTACTTTGTCTTTTTGCAATGTTAGTAGTAGAAATTGGAAATTTTGGAACACTTTCTGTAAAAGCAGATGAAAAAACAATTCGTGTCGGATATGATATGAATGCAAGTTTTATACAACAAAATGACGATGGATATTATGGTTATGGCGTAGAATATTTGGAGAAGATTGCAGAATTTACAGATTGGGAATATGAATATGTCAAGTATAATAGTTGGGCTAATTCTTTAGAAAGTTTAAAAAATGGAGAAATTGACTTAATTTGTACAGCTCATTATATGGAAGAACGTGAAGAATATTTCTTATATTCAAATATTCCTCTTGGTTATGAGGCAACGATTTTATATACATCAAAAGACAAGGATATTGCTTATCAGGATTATGAAACTATGAATGGCTGTTCTGTTGGTTTTTTAACAGAAAGTTATTCTGCAAAAGAATTTATTGCATTTGCAGAAGAAAAAGGAATTATTTATACCCCTGTTTATTTTCAAAATGAAAATGATATGTTAAAGGCATTAAAAGATGGCAATGTTGATATGCTTGCAATTGGAAGTCGTTATGCAAACTCTGAAATGAAGATGGTAGAACGACTTGGTGCAAATGCCTTTTATTGTATTACACAAAAAGATAATGTGGAATTTATTAAAGAAATTGAAAATACGTTACAACAATTAAAATTTGAATATCCGGAATTAGAAGGTAATTTATCGACAAAGTATTTTGGACATACGCATATGTCAGATACTGCATTATATACAAAAGAAGAACTGGAATATATTCAAAATTTAGAACCTATAAAAGTAAAGATAGTAAAGAGTTCTGTTCCTGTTAGTTATGAAAAAAATGGAGAGCCGGCAGGTATTTTTGCAGAATATTTGAATTTAATTTCAGATAAAAGTGGAGTGAATTTTGAAATTGATTTTATAGATGTAGGAATGATAGAAGAAACACAAAATGCATTACTTACAGAACCGATTTTAATGATTCGTACGGAACGTTATTTAGATACAATAGAAGAAAAAGAAATAAAAAATCATATTTCACATACGGTTTCTTTTTTTGATACAGGTATGCTATATTTCAGACACAAAGATATTACAACAAATACAAGAGCTTCTGATTTGGTAATGGCTCTTACAAAGGATAAAACGTATTTAGAACCATTATTTAAAAAATGGAGTGAAGATTATGTATTGAAGTATTATAGCAGTACAGATGCGTGTTTAGAAGCAGTAACAAATGGAGAAGCAGATTTAGCAGTTGTAGAAAAACATTTAGCAAATTATATTATACATAAACCAAAATATAACAGAACGCTTGTCGAAGCAGAAGGAAAAGAATGCAACAATGCATTTTGTCTTGTGGGAAACAAGGATATGCAAATGCTTGTAGATATTTTAGATAGAGCAATTCATCATATCACAGAAGATGAAAGTGCAGCTGTTATTAATAATGAAGTTTTGAAAAATCCATATAAGAGAACATTTTATGATATTATTTATCTTTATTGGGGATGGATTCTTTTGGCAATTGTCGGAATCATTGCATTGATGGCATCTTATGTTTTGATAGAACGTCATAGAGTTAAGATAAAAATACAAGAGAAGGAATATGAAATTTTAGAAAGACAAATTCAATTGGATGAATTAACAGGTGTTTATAATCGTAAATATTTTTTTGAACAGGCTAGAGAATTAATTGATACAATAAAAGAACCTATGTGTATTGTAAATGTGGACATTTGTAATTTTAAAATTATCAATGAATTGTATGGTATGGAGAATGGGGATAAAGTTTTAAAAGAATTTGCAAAACAATTAATCAACTTTGTACAAAATTGTAATACAGCTGTAGCACGTTTTATGAGTGACCATTTTTTCCTTTGTATATCTAAACGTGATTTTGAAGAATTGAAATTCCCTAAAGTGTATGAAACGTTTTTAGAGGGAATGGATATTAAAGTCGTTTATGGTGTATTTTTAATTGAAGACCAAACAGACCTTCCGGTTAATATTATGTGTGATAGAGCATCTATTGCAGCACATGATAAGAATCGTAAAGATGTCAAATATATTCGTTATTATAATGATGCAGAACGTAAACAGATGCTTTTGGAACAAGAAATTGAAAATGATATGGAAAAAGCAGTAAGAGAACGTGAGTTTTGTATTTATGTACAGCCGAAATATGATGTTTGTACAGAAGAAATTGTGGGTGGAGAAGCATTAGTACGTTGGATGCATCCAAAAAAAGGAATGATATCTCCGGGAATTTTTATACCTGTTTTTGAAAAAAATGGTTTTATTATTCAGGCAGATTATTATATTTGGGAAGAAACTTGTCGTATTCTTTCAGA
The DNA here is from genome assembly GCA_017523185.1 of Lachnospiraceae bacterium. The sequence continues at coordinate 6,512 of JAFWXB010000383.1, forward strand.
ATTAAAGAAAAAAGAAATTACCGGTTATCCGATTTCCATTAATGTTTCCAGAGCACATTTTTATGGAAACGAACTAAAAGATAAATTAATGGAATTAATACAAAAATATGGATTAGAACCTAGCGATTTAGAGTTAGAAATTACAGAAACAATTTGTGTAGATGACCCGGAAATTATTTATGCTAAAATGCGAGAATTGCAAAGTTTAGGATTCTTTATTGCAATGGACGATTTTGGTAGTGGATATTCTTCTTTAAATATGTTAAAAGAAATGCCACTTGATATCATTAAGATGGATTTAAAATTCTTAGATGGTGGCGATAA
>JAFWXB010000384.1 GCA_017523185.1 Lachnospiraceae bacterium
AATGTGTTATATATAGTTTTAAATTAGAAAAATATAAGGTATTATAAATATTTTATAGGTTTAAATTAAATTTTTAGGAGGAATAAAGAATGGCATCTGATAATTAAATGCAACAGTAGAGTCCTTATTTAAAGGAATGGACAACTTTATTACAACAAAAACAGTTGTTGGAGATGCAATTACTGTTGGAGATACGATTATTTTACCATTGGTAGATGTATCATTTGGTGTAGCAGCAGGCGCATTTTTAGATGAAACAAAAAATAATGGAGCTGGTGGTATGGGTGGTAAAATTACACCAAGTGCAGTATTAGTTATTTCGGAAGGCACAACAAAACTTGTAAATGTAAAACATCAAGATGGTATGACTAAGATTTTAGATATGGTACCGGATTTATTAGACCGTTTTGGAATTATGAAAAAAGATGAAGATGGCGAAGATAAAGCTGACGAAAATGTAATATAATAAAATATTGAAATAATTTAAGACCAACTTGTTGGATTTCCAAGATAAAAAGCAGAGTTTTCCTCTGCTTTTTTGATAATTAGCGTAAGTTCGATAAGCTATTTTAAGAACATTACTCACTTCAAGTGTGTTGAACTTATGTTATATTATCGTAAAAAGACAATATTTTACATTGCTATATAAAAAAGGACTGTCATAATGACAATCCCTTTCAATTCGTGTTTCCGGTCTTAATTAAGCTCTTTCTACGCGGCCAGATTTTAAGCAGGAAGTACAAACATATAATTTCTGTGGTACTCCGTTTACTTTACAACTAACACGTTTAATGTTTGATTTCCAAATTTTATTTGATCTTCTATGAGAGTGGCTTACTCCGTTACCGAAATGAACGCCTTTTTCACATACTGCACATTTTGCCATACTAAATTGCACCTCCTTTTTTTCACTAAGCCCAAATGATATTTCGAGCTCACAACATGATTATATTAGCAGATTAATATCCATAATGCAAGGAAAAAATGCAAAAAATTAAAAATATTAAGAAAATATGAAATAGAATATTTGCTTTTTGATAAAAATTGGGTATAATAGAGTATAGCTACGTATGATTTTATGGAGGGCCTAAGTATGAAAGGACAAATGGATACGCAATATGGTAAAGTATTAATTGATGAAAATGTAATTGCTACTTATGCAGGTTCTGTTGCAGTAGAATGTTTCGGAATTGTTGGTATGGCAGCAGTAAATGTGAAAGATGGTCTTGTAAAGCTTTTGAAAAAAGACTATATTACACATGGTATTAATGTTGACATTGACGAAGATAATATGATTACAATTGATTTTCATGTTATTATTTCTTATGGTGTATGTATTAACACAGTATCGGATAACCTTATAGAAACAGTAAAATACAAAGTGGAATCGTTTACTGGATTGAAGCTGAAGAAAATCAACATTTCTGTTGAAGGCGTGCGTGTAATTGATTAAGGAGGATAAATTCGTGCAAATTACAACTATTAATTCGGAAATTTTAGCAAAGATGTTCCTTGCAGGAGCAAAGAACCTCGATGCAAAAAAAGAATGGATAAATGAATTAAATGTATTTCCGGTACCGGATGGAGATACAGGTACAAATATGTCAATGACAATTATGTCAGCAGCAAAAGAAGTAAGTGCATTGGCAAATCCAACCATGGCACAGCTTTCAAAAGCTATTTCTTCCGGTTCCCTTCGTGGAGCAAGAGGAAATTCAGGTGTTATTTTATCACAGTTATTTCGTGGATTCTGTAAAGTAATTGCAGAATATGATGAAATTGATGTTTGTGTATTATGTGATGCATTACAAAAAGCTGTAGAAACTGCTTACAAAGCAGTTATGAAACCAAAAGAGGGAACAATTCTTACAGTAGCAAAAGGAGCAGCAGATAAAGCGTTAGAATTGGTAGATGAAACAGATGATTTGGTATATTTCTGTGATGAAGTA
>JAFWXB010000385.1 GCA_017523185.1 Lachnospiraceae bacterium
CACTTAAGTTCTTGAACACTTTTGTGATAACATTAGCGCCTGCACGTTCAAATGCTTTGCGGCTGTCGTACTCACAGTTTGTTCCTGGGAATACAGGAATAAATACAGTTGGTTTTGCTACTTTATTTTTACAGATATAGATTTCTTTTGTATCATATAAACCTGTTTTTACTTCTTCTTTGCCTTCTACTGCGATAGTTGGGAATACTTTTTCTAATGTACCTGTCCAAGCCAAAATTGCTTCTTCCATAGATACAACCATATCGCCATAGATAAATTCTTGTGTATCATTTACTGTACCTACTACTTTATGATAGCCAAGAATACCTGCATCTGCAAGAATCTGTTTTAGGGTTTCATAATGTTCTTCTTTTACTTCTGCTACAAGATTACCAAATCCCGGTGCAAATAAAGTTGTTGTTGTTACTTCAGAATCAATCGTTACACCAAGTTTATTACCAAATGCCATTTTGCTTACTGCTGCTGCAAGACCTTTTCCATCTAATGCATATGCAGAAGCAATCAAGCCTTTTTGCATCATTTCATGTACAGCATCATATAATTTCATTACTTGTGCATAAACCGGTAAGTCATACTGGTCTTTTTCAATGTTAAACATCACAAGTTTATTTCCGGATGTTTTTAATTCCGGTGTTACAATGTCTTTTTCTTTTGCTACATCTACTGCAAAAGAAACAAGTGTTGGTGGAACGTCAATTTCATTAAATGTACCTGACATAGAGTCTTTTCCACCAATAGATGGAAGTCCAAATCCCATCTGTGCATTATATGCTCCAAGAAGTGCTGCAAATGGTTGGCTCCAACGTTTCGGGTCTTCACTCATTCTACGGAAGTATTCTTGGAATGTAAAACGTACTTTTTTATAATCTCCACCTGCTGTTACAATACGAGAAAGCGATTCTAATACTGCATAAACAGAACCATGGTATGGGCTCCATGAAGATAAATACGAGTCAAAACCATAAGACATCATTGTTACAGTATCACATTTTCCTTTTAATACAGGAAGTTTTGCTACCATACTTTGTGTTTCGGTAAGCTGATATTTTCCACCATAAGGCATATATACGCTACCTGCACCAATAGAACCGTCAAACATTTCTACAAGACCTTTTTGTGAACATACATTAAGGTCAGAAAGTTCTGCAAGCCATGCAGATTTCATATCATTTGCTTCTACTGCTTCTGCTACTTTTGGTGTATTAATCTTTGTTAAATAATTATCTTCTACAACCGGCATATCTACGGAAACTGCTGCTTCCTGATGTGCACCATTTGTATCAAGGAATGCACGAGAAATATTTACAATTTCTTTTCCACGCCATTCAAGTACAAGTCTTGGGCTTTCCGTTACTTCTGTCACTTCAATTGCTTCTAAGTTTTCTTCTTTTGCATATGCTAAGAACTGTTCTACATCTTGTGGAGCAATTACACAAGCCATACGTTCTTGTGATTCGGAAATTGCAATTTCCGTTCCATCAAGACCTGCATATTTCTTTGGAACTTTATCTAATTGTACGCGAAGTCCTGCTGCGAGTTCTCCAATTGCAACGGAAACACCACCTGCACCAAAGTCATTACATTTTTTAATAATGTGACTTACTTCTTCGCGACGGAATAATCTTTGTAATTTACGTTCTGTTGGGGCATTTCCTTTTTGTACTTCTGCACCACATACAGCAGTAGATTCTGTATTATGTGCTTTGGAAGAACCGGTTGCACCACCAATACCATCACGTCCTGTACGTCCACCAAGAAGAATAATCTTATCTCCCGGGTCAGAAGTTAATCTTTGTACGGCACGTCTTGGAGCAGCACCCATAACAGCACCGATTTCCATACGTTTTGCTACATAATCCGGATGATATACTTCTTTTACATAGCCTGTTGCAAGACCGATTTGGTTACCATAAGAACTGTATCCATGAGCAGCTTCACGTACTAATTTCTTCTGTGGAAGTTTGCCTGAAATGGTATCTTTCACAGAAACTGTTGGGTCTGCTGCACCTGTAACACGCATTGCCTGATATACATATGTACGTCCTGATAACGGGTCACGAATTGCACCACCAAGACAAGTTGCAGCACCACCAAATGGTTCAATTTCTGTTGGATGATTATGTGTTTCATTTTTAAAGTTTACAAGCCATTCTTCTGTCTGTCCATCTACTTCTACAGGAACAACGATAGAACAAGCATTGATTTCTTCAGATTCTTCCTGATCATCAAGTTTTCCTTCTGCTTTCAAGCGTTTCATTGCAAGAAGTGCTAAATCCATTAAACATACAAACTTGTCATCACGACCTTTGTACATTTCTTTATGAGTATTTAAGTAATCTTTGTAAGTTGCTTCCATTGGTGTACGATAAAAACCATCATCAAAAGAAACATTGGTAAGTTCTGTGGAAAATGTAGTATGACGACAATGGTCAGACCAATAAGTATCTAAAACACGAATTTCTGTCATAGATGGGTTTCTTTTTTCTTCATTTTTAAAATAATTTTGGATATGAAGAAAATCTTTAAATGTCATTGCAAGATTCAAAGAATCATATAATGCATTTAATGCGTCTTGTGACATATCTATAAAACCATCAAAAATCATAACATCTGCCGGTTCATCAAAATTTTGAATAAGTGTTTTTGGTTTTTCCAACCCAATTTCACGAGAATCTACCGGATTAATACAATGTTTTTTAATTGCTGAAAATTCTTCTGCTGTAAGTGTTCCATCAATTACATAAGTAGTAGCACTACGAATAATTGGTTCTTCTGTTTCATTTAAAAGTTTCACACATTGTTCTGCTGAATCTGCTCTTTGGTCGAACTGTCCCGGTAAATACTCAACTGAAAATACATAAGCATCTTCAGATACAAATGTTTCTTCATAAATATCATCAACCGGTGGTTCAGAAAAAACAGTCATCAACGCTTTCTTATACGTTTCTTCTGAAATATTTTCAATATCATAACGAATTAATACGCGTACATTTGTTACTGTTTTAATTCCGAGATAGTTTTTAATTTCTTCTCGTAACTCTTTTGCTTTTACAGCAAAATCAGGTTTCTTTTCTACGTATACACGACGTACATTACTCAATTTTATTTCCTCCTATAATGTTTTACGATTTTTCTTACAATCATAATTATAATTGTGATTATTCTTGTATCTATATTTGTATTCCTATTTTAATTATTGGTATTTTTACAAAATATACACTAATTTACAACTTTTCATTATACAGAATATTTTTTGTTACTTTCCATAATAAATATGAATACTTTCATAAGAAACAATTCTTAATCTAAATAAGTTCTAAACTAAATTATTTCATTTCACCATAAACACAAAAATTTTTCACATTCATTTTATTATAACATTTTTTATTAAAAAAAGTATACAACTTTTATAAACAATATAACATTTTTATAAAAATTAGCAAAATTAATATATTTAATTTTTTTTATAAGAAATAGTAAATAAAAACAGTTCTTACTTTAACATATAAATATTTCTTTATATATGCCTACATAAGAACTGTTTTTTTATTTAAAAGTTGCTATCGCACTAAGAACATTTTATACAAAAGATATCTTGTTGTCTTTTTACTTATTACGGCAGCCTCATTATGAATAACTATAAATATATTATTCAAAATTTTCTGTATTCTCGTTATTTTCCAAACTTTCATCTATCTGTGTATTCTCATCTAATGATGCAGGATTTTCTGTATTTTCTAATGTTTCTGTTGTTTGTGTATCTTCCGGTTGTTGTGTGTCTTCCGGTTTCTGCGTATCTTCCGGCTTTTGTGTATCTTGTGGTGGCTGAACCGGTGTATTATCTCCTACAATAACTTGTACTGTAATTGTTTTTGTAGCAATTTTACCTGCACTATCTTTTGCTGTAATAGTTACGTCCACAGATTTTGTTCCTACTGTTGTTTCTCCCGAATATGCACAACTTATACTACAAGTAATTTCCGATTCACTAGAGATATCATCTGTTACTGTAAAATGTGTACCTTTTTTTACAACACTTTTTGCAACTTGTGCAATCTTAGATTGTCTTACGGATTCATCGGAAACATTTGTTAAATCTACAGATACCATCGGAGTTTTTCCTGTCAACGTAATTGTTGGTACTTGTGTATCTTCTTTGATTGGAGTATTATCTTCAATGATTACTTCTACGGTA
>JAFWXB010000386.1 GCA_017523185.1 Lachnospiraceae bacterium
AAAATAGGATTGTTTAAAAGAATATCATCTAACATAAATGGCTCCTTTATCCTGCGAAGGATTCATAGTTTTCTAATACACATATTATATTCAAGATATTATCAATTGTTTCCTTTTCTTTTGGTGTACAAAATTTTCTTATTGTTTGTAGCATAGCATTTCGTCGTTCACTTTCATTTGTAATTGTGCAGGCAGATAATACATCTGTATTATTTTGAAACATTTTTATCGTATTTTGAAATTCTATGTATTGGATAAGCATGGCAAGAGGAAGTTGGCTTTTTGGTTGGACAAATGGAAGCATAGATTTTAGCATTTACAGTTCACGTGTTTGCACAATTCCATCGTATTCTGTTAAATATTGTTCTTGTTCCATAGTTACTCTTTTTTATTTATCATATGAAAAGAGATTATTTTCTATGACAAAACGAAATGAAAAAATACACACTTTTTTATTTGAGGAATAAAATAGTATATAAAAAAATTAATAAACGGATATTGTAAACTATAACAGAATACTATAAAGTGAAAAAATATAATATTTGATAGTAGTTTTTAGGTTTTAGACCGTATTTTATGAATTCAATGAAAATGTATACTTGGGTTATAAGGAAATGGTAAAGAAAATTAAAAAAAGTTATGTTTTTAGAATAAAAAAGGAGTAAATTATGGGAAAATTAATTATAGATGGAAATAGTGTATTTGAAATTGATGAAGAATGTTTAAAAAGAAGAAAAGTACCTTTGGAATGTGATATAAAAAAATATTTAGAAATGCCACAAGCATCAAAGAATGTTGAAAAAAAGATAAAGAATAAAAAGAAAAAATAATACTTATAATTTTTAAACAGAAATTTTGCTTTATATTACAAGATTTCTGTTTATTTTATTGGTTTTAAATATAAAAGCTGCTGCTTCACAGAGCATATCTATGATTACAGCAGCTATATAAAAATTGTTACTCACTAACAGCGATACATTTGAAATGAGCAATATTCTTGATTTTGTTTGTAATTAGCAGAAGTTATTTCCGTTACATCCACAGCCACCAAAACCATTATTGCCACCACAGAAAAGAAGAAGTAAAATAATCCAGATACATGAGCATCCATTATTATTATTATCGTTTCCACAGCCGTTGTTGTTAAAGAAATTGAAACCGGAACCATTACCACCACAGCAGCATAATAAGAGAATAATCCAAATAATAGAGTTACATCCATTTCCTTCGTTACATCCACAGTTTGTTGCAGCTAAATCACTCATAAGTGACCTCCTAAAAATTTTTATTTACAGTATAGATTATGTCAGAAAAGTAAAAGGGTTACCAATTTTTTGAAATTTTTAAAAAGTAAAATGATTGACTTTATTATATAAAAAGATTACACTATTCTAATAGTTTTATAGATAAATAAAATGTTACTTTTCAGCCCCACACCAATCACTATGCTGATTGGTGTGGAGAAAACATGTAAAATAAACTAAAGCGAGTCTCATCTCGCTGAAAGCGACTCTAATATGAGGCTTGCCCGTTGCATTTCAGGCGTTAGTTGGCTAACGTCTGAAATGTAATAATAAAATACTGTATACATACAATTTAAGTTTGCGATAGTACATATAATATTGTATTATATAAGTAAAAGTTCTAAATCAATGATATCATATTAGATTTAGAAGTATAAAAATCACATAGTTTATAGATATAGTTTTATTGTTTATTATATAAAAATAATAAAATTATAAAAATATTAGAAAACGAGGAAGAATAAAATGACAAAAATTAAAATGACAACACCGTTAGTAGAGATGGATGGAGATGAAATGACCCGTATTCCGTGGAAAATGATTAAAGATGAATTAATTTGTCCGTTTGTGGATTTGAATACAGAATATTATGACCTTGGTCTTGAAGAACGAAATCGTACAGATGATAAAGTAACAGTAGATTCAGCAAATGCTACAAAGAAATATGGTGTAGCTGTAAAATGTGCTACGATTACTCCAAATGCAGCTAGAGTAGAAGAATATAATTTAAAAGAAATGTGGAAAAGTCCAAACGGAACAATTCGTGCAATTTTAGATGGAACTGTATTTCGTGCACCAATTATTGTAAAAGGCATTGAACCAAATGTAAAAACATGGGCAAAACCAATTACAATTGCTCGTCATGCATATGGTGATGTGTATAAGGCAAGTGAAATGAAGATTCCGGCAGCAGGAAAAGTGGAACTTGTATATACAGCAGAAGACGGAACAGAAACAAGAGAACTTATACATAACTTTACAGGTGCAGGAATGGTACAAGGCCAGCATAATCTTTGTGGTTCCATTGAAAGTTTTGCACATAGTTGTTTTAAATATGCATTAGATACAAAACAAGACTTATGGTTTGCAACAAAAGATACAATTTCTAAAAAATATGACCATAGTTTCAAAGATATTTTCCAAGAAATCTTTGATAAGGAATATAAAGAAGCATTTGAAAGTGCAGGAATTACATATTTTTATACATTAATTGATGATGCAGT
>JAFWXB010000387.1 GCA_017523185.1 Lachnospiraceae bacterium
CATCTTCCATATCTCTTTGTATATTTCTTTCTTTTTCTCTAAGACTGGCAAGGTCTGTACTATATACTGTTTCACGTTTTCCAGTATTCTTATCCGTATAACGATAACAATATCTTCCGTCACTACGTTGAGATTCACCTGTTCTAAGTTTTCTACCTCTATTATCCTTTCTTGTCATAAATCATTTATCCTTTCTTTTAACAACTAAAAATGTTACCTTATAATGAATAAATGCTTTATGTGTTTTATTAAGCTCTTTATTCATTATAACATTATAAATACTTCTTTAAAACTATTTTATAAATAAAATTATGCTGTACCACTTGAGTACAGCATGGTTCTTTTAGAACGAAATTGCGTCCAAATATTTTTCAACTTTATTTACAGAATATAATACTCTGCGACCAATATTGATTCGTGCAGCAGCATCTTCTCCAATTTTACGAGCTGTTGCTTGTCCACATGATAGCATACCTGCTAAAGTTTCAATATTTACAGCTAATTTTAGTGTTGTTTCACGTTCTTTTGTTTTTCTCATGATAATATCTATCTCCTATTCTTCTTCTAAATCATTTTCTTTCCATGCTTGAAATGCTAAAAATGCATATTCTTCATTCATATCAGGAAATGTATGTTCTCGACCTTCAAAAAACTGACTTGCTTGTTTAAAATCATAATCGTACCTTTCACATTCCTCAATTTGTTCTTGTTCATCTTCATCTACTGAAAAGAAAGAGTTAGAACTTGATGTTATTTCTTCATAATCTTCATCATAATTTTCCTCATACTCCAAAAAATCATCTATGTAATCTTCATCAAATTCTAATTCCATCATTTGTGGACCAATTGTATTAAGTCCATATGATTCTAAAACACTATTCAAATAGTTTTTAAATTGTTGTAATTCTGCTTTAGATTGAGAATATTTTGCTCCTGTTCTAAAATTAACAGAATTCATGATTACATGAATATGCAAATTTTCTGTATTCGTATGAATTTCCCAAACCGATTGAAAATCAGCATAATATGATGTACAAACTTCTGCTAATTGATATACAATATTTTCAGAAACACCTTTATCAAATGATAATACATAGTGTATATATCTTCTACCTGATGTTTTACCAAAAAGATGTTGAACTGTTTCCATATCCCTCGAAGCAGTTTCAAGATTTACACCATATCCACCTTTTAAATAAGGCTTCGTTTTTTCCGGATTCAGAACATAAGTAATGCTTTTTCTTAATGCGTAAACTCCTCTATTTTTTCCATTAACAAATTTAAGGATAGACATAATCTATTTACCTCCTTTATAATTTTCTCATCATTTTCTGTACTTAAAAGCATTCGTATATCAACAAAACCTTCGGCAATAGTTTTTCTATTCCCTAGCATAATAATTGGTACTTGTGCAATTGCTTTATTGATAAATTCCGTTTGCTTCATACCAGATTCTTCAAGCACTCTATTCATTTTTTTCAGATTAGCTTCTGTAATATTTACTGTTGTTTTCTTTCCAGACATTTTTATTTCTCCTGTTCCTTTGTTCCATCGTTCCATGATTTTTTACTTTGTATAACTCTTTCAGAATATCATTCGGAATCTTGCATAATATATTCTTCTATTTTTTTTTAAACGAATTCCAATAACTCCATACAAAGGCTTTCCACCATGAATTCTAAATTTTTTTCGTTGTATTCCTGATATTCTTGCAAACTTTTGTGAAAATTGTGTTTTGGATAATTTCACTTCTAATAAATTATCTTCACAATATTCTTGAAATGCCTTGTATAATATTACAAAATGTTCTTGTGAATTTTCTTCTTTTATACAACAATCTGATAAAAAATCTTCAAATACCC
>JAFWXB010000388.1 GCA_017523185.1 Lachnospiraceae bacterium
TAACACGACAGGAGATTTTTTATGCAAAAAATGAAACGTATTTTAGCAATTCTTGGAATTGTGCTTATTCTTGGTGTAAATGTGCTTTTGATTTTTGGTGCAGGTATAGCAAGTGAAAATGATATGGGTGTATTTCATGCGAGCGTTGTAACTGTAATTTTAGTTCCAGTATTACTTTGGATTTATTTATATATGTATAAATTGATGAAAAAAAGAGAAGATGATAAGAAGTTAGAAGAAGAATTGGAGAAATAGAGTTAATAGTTACTTGTAAATATTAACAAATAGATAAATTTTTTATAAGAAAAAGATAAAAGGCTTGTAAAGTATAGTGTTTTTTTGCTATACTATAAAGAGTACATAGGCAAGGTTGATAATTATCACTATTTTAGTGACAGGTGATTTGCCTAAATAATATGATAAACAAAGGTGGAAAATAAAATGGCATTATTACAAGATTGGCAGAAAATTGCTTATAACGACAAAGCTGAAAGAGGAGAAATCGAAAGATTTTGGTCCAGCTATTTTACAAAAGAAAAAGGGGTATATGAAAAACTCTTATCCAATCCGGATGAAAGAGTAGAAGGTACCGTAAAAGAACTCGCTGAAAAATATAACCTTACAATTATGGAAATGACAGATTTCCTTGATGGTATCAACGAATGTTTAGTAAAAGAAAATCCAATCGAAGAAATGGATGAAGATACACATGTAAATCTTTTCTTTGATAAAGAAAAACTTTACAAAGGCATGGTAGCTGCAAAAGCAGATTGGTTATATAACCTTCCAATGTGGAAAGATATTTTTGATGAAGAAACATTAAAGAGATTTTATTTAGAACAGAGAAAATCCGGTACTGTAATCAAAGAAAGAAAAATCGGACGTAATGACCCATGTCCATGTGGAAGTGGTAAAAAATACAAAAAATGTTGTGGAAAATAATATAATTGAAAAATTTTTGGTGGACAAAACAATGAAAAGGTGTTTTGTCCACTTTTTCTTTATTTGAGTAATTCAGAAAGATTGATTTTGAAATCATCATAGATACACACAGGGATATCATCATCGAAAATATATAAATCCGTTAATTTATCATTTTCTAAATCATACACATTCACTGTTTTCGTAGATGGATTTACCACCCAGTATTCTCGAACTCCGGCAGTACGATATTTAAATAATTTAATACCATAATCCATACGTTTACTGCTTGGAGATACAATTTCGATAATCCAGTCCGGTGCACCGTTACACCCACGGTCATCCAGTTTGTTTTTATCGCAGATAACGGAAATGTCCGGCTCAACATAGTTTTTATTGTCCTTGTTTAAGAAAACAGCGAATGGAGCATATATTACTTCACATTCTCCATTTTTAGATTTAATATAGTTATGAATACTGCTATAAAGTTTTCCGGAAATTTTTTGATGCATAAAATTTGGTGGTGCCATATTGTAAATTTTTCCGTCAATCAGTTCTGCCCGTTTTCCATCGGGTAAGGAATAAATATAATCTGTAGTATAAGTGTCTATTTCGTCTTTGAGTAAAGGTAATGTCATAAGAATACTCCCTTCTTTTTGAAATGATTTTATAAATAATATTGCTGATTTCATAATAACGTAAAAAAGCAATAAATTCAATGATATAAAAAATATCTCTTTTAAGGTTAAATTAAGGTTTTTTACATATAATTAAGGCAATTATTTGTATCATTTATGTTAAACTTATATCATAGAAAAATAAGATTTAAGTAAGTCGATAATGAATAACTTCGACTAGTGAAATAATCTGTTGCATAAAGGTTATTTTGAAGGAGTCTCGACAGACAAGATGAAATGGAAATATAGAGTTATGGACGTAAGATGGGAGTGAAAGATATGACGGAGAAAAGCAAATTAAAAAATTTATTTTTGAATCGAATGGAAGTCGAACAAAAACGAGAAGAACTTCGTTTACAAGTAAATAAAATAGAAGAAAAAATTCAAAAGCTGACAAATGATTTGCAAAAAGCAAAACTTCATTATGATAGTTTGGAAAATTCGAGTATCAAAAAGTTATTATTAGGAATTACAGGAAAACGAGAAGAACAATTACAAAAAGCACAAAATGAAATACGAATAATACAAGGTCAAATTACTTCTATAGAATTTGAATGTAATTCTATGAAAAATGAGGTAGAAACACTTACTATACAGTTGAATGAAACAGCAGATTGTGTAGACGAATATATTTATACATTTGGAGATACGGAAGAAGAGGAAGTCATAAAGCAAGCTATTCTTGCAATTAATAAAATACCGAATTTGCGATATGAGATAGAGCAACAAATTCCAAAGATAAAAAGATTGCTGGAAAAATCCGAGCAAATTTATGTGTATGGCGATTTACAGACGGACGCATTTGGAAGAAGTTATAATAGAAAAGATACAACTTTGCGTGAATTAGCTAGAACTGTACAAAAAGAAACAGATATTTTATTACAACTATTAGCAGAATATAATTCGGTGACTTCGGAAAATATTCGTATAGGTTTACATGAAGATTGGATGGACGATAGTACTTATTGGGAAAACTGCCAGTTAGCACAAGATTGTTATGAGAGAATACATACGGTGAATTGGTGGTTTGAAGTATTTACATATGTATGGGATGGTTTACAGGAACAACAAAATCAGGAAGAAGAAAATTTGAGAGCAGTGATTAGGAATTTTTAGAAGACTTTGACTTATTTTATTTTTTATCAAATTTACGATAAAATAAGTCTTTACAAAAAACGAAAATAGGTCTAAAATACATAAAAGAATTGAACACATAAAACGTTGATGAGAAGAGTACGTTGTGAAATGTAACAGAGAGGGATGCATATGGTGTGAGCATCCTTGCAGGAAACAACCGAAGACCACCTCAGAGTGACCCTAATCCGGTTCGGTTGACACCGTTATCTGTCGAAAGAGGCTTATATTTTTTGTTCTATAGTATAAGTAAACTCAGGTGGAACCACGATATGTAAATTCGTCCTGAATGATATAAAATCTTATATCATTTAGGACTTTTTTTATTTTAATTAGGAAAGACCTTGTTGCATTAATGCATTACAGGATAGGAACTTTCCTATAGAATAAAAACGCTCTGCGAGGTTCCAATGTGGTGGATTGGAAAATGTCCATAAATTGACCCATCACAAGCAGAGAATTTTGCAAAACGAAATGTTTTCTTGTGTTAACAATTCAGATATGATAATAAAATGCATAACAAATAAAATTTAAAAATAAATGATAAAAAGAAAGGAAAGATACAATGAAAATCACACTCAAAGATGGCTCTGTAAAAGAGTACA
>JAFWXB010000389.1 GCA_017523185.1 Lachnospiraceae bacterium
GGCATAACTGCCAATTTTACAATATCGGTTCCACTTTCTGCCATTTGTTCTAAAAGAAAAAATATAATTTCTTCAGAAGGTGATTCATAAAAATCATGATGCGAAGTAATTACTTTTACACCTTTTCTCTGCAATGTACGAATTTCTTTCTTTACATTATCATCTTTAAAATATTCTACATCAATAAAATCCACAATACCTGAATCTGCTGCAACTTGATGCAAATCATATACTTGCTCATAAGTCATAGCACACATTCCACCTTGCTCTTTAGAACGAAATGTATATAAAAAAATAATATTTTTTACAATCGGTGCTAATTCTTGCAATACTTCACGTACAGCATTTAAACTTCCTACATTTTCAAATGCATCTACACGCCACTCTAACATATCTGCACCAAATGTAATTAAATTTTTGGCTTCTTCTATAATGGCATTCTTTTCTTTCTCCATAATAGAAATGCAAATTAATGGTTTTCCCTTTCCAATTGTTCTGTTTTTCAATACCAGCATCTTTTTCACCCCACTATTTTCAGAAATATTTTATCTTGGATATTGAACAATTTGCACAAAATTGTATCCTGATTTTCTATCTATTTCTCAAATTATTATACCTTTTCTATGAAAAATATGCAAACATTATTATAAATTTTTTAAAAAAATCTATTTTATTTGTCAAAGTGCACAAAAATCAAAATAAACTTATCGACAAATTTCTTTTTTATTTTTATTTTCCAATCTCTATCATCATAATTTTTTTATACTATACTATTTAAAATTTGACATTTTTTCCAAAAAAGATTAAGATAATACCTATCAATTTTAAAACATTTACATTTATTAATAATTAAGCACTAGAAAAAGTCTTATAAACTGTTTAATCATTAACCTTAACATAATAAAATAATATGCGTTTGATATATAATGCAAATTTAACAAATAAAAAAATATACAAAAACTACATATATTCTTACAAAAACAGAACTTTTGTAATTTTTGCTTACCATCTTACTTGATTTTATAAACATTATAACTATCAAACTCATATTAAAATAATAAAAATAATAAGGAGTTATATTATGAGTTTTTCATTCCTAAATCAATTACCTAGTCCAAAACAAATTCAAGAAGAATACCCACTTTCCAACCAATTAAAAGAATTAAAAGTACAACGTGATACCATGATTAGTGATGTTATCACCGGAAAAGATGACCGTTTTCTTGTAATTATCGGACCTTGCTCAGCCGATAATGAAGATTCTGTTTGTGATTATGTAAGCCGTCTTACACAATTGCAAGAAGATGTAAAAGACCGTGTCATTATCATTCCTCGTATTTACACTAATAAACCACGTACCACCGGAGAAGGCTATAAAGGTATTGCCTCTCAACCAGACCCTGAAAAAGCACCAGATATGTTAGAAGGCTTAATTGCCATGCGAAAAATGCATATTCGTGCAATTGAAGAAAGTGGTCTTACTTGTGCAGATGAAATGCTTTATCCGGAAAACTGGGGATATGTTGAAGATTTATTGTCTTATGTAGCAATTGGTGCACGTTCTGTAGAAGACCAACAACACCGTTTAACCGTAAGTGGTTTTGATGTTGCTTCCGGTATGAAAAATCCTACAAGTGGTGATTTTTCTGTTATGCTCAATTCTGTATATGCAGCACAACAATCTCATCACTTTGTATATCGCGGATATGAAGTAGAAACTTCCGGAAATCCATATGCTCATGTTGTACTTCGTGGTGCTACCAGTAAACATGGAAACAATGTTGCAAACTACCATTATGAGGATTTAATGCGTTTACATGATATGTACCAAAAAATGAATATTATTAATCCTGCAGCTATTATTGATACGAATCACTCAAATTCAGGTAAAAAATACAAAGAACAAATTCGTATTGCAAAAGAAATCCTTCATAGCAGAAAACTTTCTACGGACATCTATAAACTTGTAAAAGGTCTTATGATTGAAAGTTATATTGAAGAAGGTTCTCAGGCAATTGGTACTCATGTATATGGTCGTTCCATTACAGACCCATGTCTTGGTTGGGAAGATTCCAAACGTTTAATCTATGATATTGCAGCACTTTGCTAATTTTAAATAATAACTAATAATTTTATAAAGTATTATAAAAAACAAAAAACAGTTTCTTACTTATAATATATACTAAGTAGGAAACTGTTTCTTTTATTATTTAACATGAGTTCTATAAATTACTAAAAATATAGAGAACTATACCTTTGATTCTTAAAATATAAAATCTCATATACATTTTAATCGTTTTATATAGAATTGTGATTGTATAAGTATTTTTATCGAACTTATGTTATTTGTCAAGCTCACATTACACCGAACTCAATCGTATTATCCAAGGAATAAATTTTACACCTATCATACATTCCAAAATGCACCCTGTTACAAACAAAAGCAAAATACCAAACCAAGAAGCAAATTGCAATGTCATTCTTTCTTGTTGTCGATACGCTCTTAATTGCTTTTTTTGATACATTATAAATATAGCAATTCCATATAAAATCATTTGTGGAAAAATAGTTGCTACTCCTACAACAACACCTGCAATTCCTAATTCTAAAATACACGTCATAAAAAAGAATCCAAATCCAAATACAAAAAACCCAACTAATATTGGTAAAATTTTAGTTCTAAAAGGTGTCATGCTAAGCATTGCAAGAAATAAAAACATCTTTCCTCTTTCATATAAAAGACTCCAAAATAATTCTTTAAATGCAATACCTGCGTATGCATATGCCATGTAATTTTCAGCCGTAAGTATAATAGCTTGATTACTCAATTCTTCTGTTATAATATACGTAGATACCATTCCACCAATTAAAAATAATAGCAATATTAGTACGATTTTTTTCATATTATCTCCAGAAATTTTCTTTCTTTCATAATATGTCCTATTTCTTTATTTTATTACTATAAGCTAAAATTGCTGCAACTGTTTTTGCATCTTGAATAATTCCTTTATAAATCATATCACATAATGTTTCTAATTCAAATGCTTCAATTCGAATATCTTCTGCATCATCTAAATGCTGTTTTCCAGGAACTAAATCTTCTGCCAAATACACATCTACCATTTCATTACAAAATGCAACTGTTGTACGAAGTGAAAGTAAAAAACTGATTTTTTCACTTTTATATCCTGTTTCTTCTTCTAATTCTCTTGCTGCACAAATAGCTGTATCTTCTTGTACACTATCTCTTGCACCTGCTGGAATTTCAAGTGTATCTCTCTCTAATGCATTTCGATATTGACGTACCATAAGAATTTTTCCATCTGGAAGTACCGGAAGTACACAAGCTGCACCTTTTCTATGTGCTACAAAATCCCATTCTTCAATTTTGCCATTTCCAACATCCATCGTATCCTTATAAATATCTAAAATAGCCCCCTTATACACCAATTCTCTGTTTAATCGTTTGATTTTTTCGCTCATTTTCTTCTCCTTTATCTATTTTTTCTATACAATAGCAAATTTTACTATCTTTTATTATATCTCAATTATACTAAAAAGCTATAAAAATTACAACAAATCTACAAAAAAGACGACCCAAGTCACCTTGAGTCGTCTATAAAAATCATAAGATTATCTTACTTTTTTGCTTTTTACTGCACCAACTGTTACTACTGCACCAATCATCATTACTAACATCCATGTTACAGCAGAGTTGTTGTCACCTGTCTGTGTTGCTGGAGCTTGTGTACCTTCATAAGAGAAGATTGCATAGTCTGAGAAATGAGTTGTGTTGAAAGAAATATATCCATCTTTTACAGTAGAAGCAATTTTTGTAATTGTTCCATTATCTGCAATATAAATAACACCTAAGTTCTTGCCTGATGCTAATACTGCTTTTAATGCATCATTTAATTTAAGAGTTACTTTAACTGTTCCATTTGGTTGAACTTCTGTAGTACCTTTTACTAAGCTAAGGTCTAATACTTGTTCAATTGTTACAGATTTCATGAATTTGTCATGTTTTTTGTCTACTCTTGCAATTACTTTATCAGCATCTGCTTTGCTAAGAACATCAACATCAAGTACTGCACCTTCTGGAACTGCACCTTCAACTTTATTTTCTGTTTCAGGTTTGTCTGTTTCAGGTTTATCTGTTCCCGGTTTGTCTGTTTCAGGTTTGTCTGTTCCTGGTTCATCTGTTTCTTCAGCTTTTACAAGTACCATTGTA
Organism: Lachnospiraceae bacterium; assembly: GCA_017523185.1. The sequence continues at coordinate 4,232 of JAFWXB010000389.1, forward strand.
GAAATAGCATCTACTTCTACTTCTGTATCAACTGTTGCAAGTACGTCTGTTCCTGCATCATCTACGTCTACATAAACATCCCAATTTCCTTCTGGAAGTGCAACTGTTGTTGCTTCTTCGTTTGGATTGAAGATTACAAATAAATCATCATCATTTGCAATTGTTCCATCAATTGCAAATGCTACTACGTTTGCATCAAGTCCGTCAATTGCTGTAATGCTAGCTGTTACATCTTCTGCATCTGTCATACGAAGTGCTGCATGGTCTTTTCTAAATGCGATTAAACCTTTGTAGTATTCGTAAACATCACGTGTTGCTTCATCTTCGAGCATATTCCATTTAATGCTGTTGATTTCATCACCGGAAGCATAACTGTTGTGGTCATAGCCAGAACCATCTGCTAATGGTTTGCTACGAAGGAAATCTTCTGCTGCATGGATAAATGGAACACCTTGTGAAGTAATTGTGTATGCTGCTGCAAGATTGTTCATCTTAATAATTACATCTTCACTTGCTTCTGGCCATGTTAATTTCAAACGGTCATATAATGTGTTATTATCGTGGCATGAAGTATAGTTAATTGTCTGAAGTGGTGTTGGACATACTGTCTGTGCACTTCCCCAAATAGAAGCACCCATAAAGCTCTGTTCAATTGTTTCTTCTAAACCATCTTGTCCAGAAACCCATCCTGGTAATGTGTTATCAAATACGCTACCTTTTACAGCATCTCTAAATGTATCATTAAAGAATGCAAATCCAGGTACTTCGTTTGCGTTGTTCTGAATTGTCATAGATACGCCTGTATCATAACTGTTCATTTCCCAACCTTCGCCGTAGAATACTACGTTCGGATTTTCAGACCAAACTTCTTTCATAAGTTCGTTAATTGTAATTGTATCAATTAATCCTACTAAGTCAAAACGGAATCCGTCAATGTGATATTCTTCAGCCCAGTATTTGATAGAGTCTACGATATATTTACGAACCATTACATGTTCGGAAGCTGTATCGTTTCCACATCCTGAGTTGCTGTTATATCCACCATTTTCATTCATTCTTGAGAAGTAATTTGGTACGATTTTGTTAAAGCAGTAGTTTCCTGCATCTGCTACGTGGTTGTATACAACGTCCATAATTACGCTAATTCCGTTTTCATGGAGTGTCTGTACCATTTCTTTCATTTCTTTTACTCTTACATCTCCGTTGTATGGGTCAGAAGAATAAGAACCTTCCGGTACATTGTAGTTTTTCGGGTCATATCCCCAGTTAAATCCGTCTGTTTCTTCGTTTACAGAGTTAATATCGTATACCGGTAATAAATGTACGTGTGTAACGCCTAAGTCTACCATATGGTCAAGAATTGTATTATCACCATGTTCTGTTAAACCTAAGAAGTTACCTTTGTTTGCTGCACTAACGCCTGAACTTTCATCGATAGAAGCATCTCTTACATGAAGTTCGTAAATAACTGCATCTGTAAAGTTATTTGGTCCAATTGCATTTGGATTTTCGTCATTTTCCCATCCTTCAGGGTCTGTAGAATCAAGGTCAATAACCATTGCACGGTCACCGTTTACACCTGTTGTTACTGCGTATGGGTCACAAGCTTCACTCTTTTCGCCTGCATTATTTACATAATATGTATAATATGTACCATTTAAGTCGCCTTCTACTTCAGCTACCCAAACACCTTTGTCAGCTTTTTCCATTGCGATTTCTGCAATTCTTGTGCCTTCGCCTGCTTTACCATTGTCATAAAGGTATACTTTTGCTTCTGATGCTAATGGAGCCCAAACTTTAAATGTTGTTTTTTCTGCTGTCCATGTTGCACCGAGGTCATCTCCATTATATGTATAGTCATTGATGAAAGATTCTGTTTTGTAAATACTTGGCATACTTACATCAAATGTATTTCCATTAAATACGACATTGTATGCTTTTGTAAGGTCTAAGCCTTCTTCAAATGTTAATACATATGTATTTTCTGCTGTTTTTTCTACCGATTTAATTGCTACTTCTGTTTCTTCACAAATTACTGTGAACGCTTCTGCCGGATTTTCTACTTCCATAGATGTTGTTACAACAATTGTATCATTTTCATATACAGCAGTTTTTACTTTTGCACCTTTTACTACATTTGTATCATCTACTGTAAATTCAGCTTTTCCACTTTCAAGATAAACATTGATTTCACCACCTACAAATTGGCTAACATCAACTGTTCTGTCTCCGTCCGGGTCTTTATTCCAGCTATCATCTCTTACGATAAATCCAACCCAACCTGCATTTGATTTTACATTATAAGAAATAGTTAATTTGCCTTCTTCGTTTGCTTCAAAGTATGGGAAAATTGCTGCTGTTCCAACGTCATCCCAAAGCCAAAGTCCCCAATTTCCTTCTTTTGTTTTATCAATAAAGAAGTTAACTACAAGACCATCATGTTCCGGTTCTACATATTCACCTGCAACTGCTTTTGAATAATCAATTTCTGGAACTTCTACACCTTGTTTAAGGTAAACATGAACTGTACCGGAAATATATCCGTCTACATTGACAAATCTATCTCCATCCCAGTCTTTTGCTTCCCAACTATCGCCACCTTTTCGAATGATATATCCAAATTCTTGTGTTCCAGGAGTTACTGTAACTTCTGCAACTGCACCGTTTTCATCTGTTACATAACC
>JAFWXB010000390.1 GCA_017523185.1 Lachnospiraceae bacterium
ACACCCTTATTACCATGACGTCCTGCCATTTTATCGCCGACAGAGATTTTTCTCTTCTGTGCAATATAAATACGAACAGACTGATTTACACCTGGAGATAATTCATCACCTTCTTCTCTTGTAAATACTTTTGCATCTACAACAATACCATATGCACCATGTGGTACTTTTAAGGAAGTATCACGTACTTCACGTGCTTTTTCACCAAAAATTGCACGAAGTAAACGTTCTTCTGCAGTAAGTTCTGTTTCTCCTTTTGGAGTAACTTTACCAACAAGGATATCTCCTGCACGTACTTCTGCACCAACACGAATAATACCTCTTTCATCAAGGTCTTTTAACGCATCATCACCAACACCCGGAACATCACGCGTAATTTCTTCTGGTCCAAGTTTGGTATCACGAGATTCTGTTTCATATTCTTCTATATGAATGGATGTATAAACATCATATTCTACTAATCTTTCACTTAAAAGAACAGCATCTTCGTAGTTATAACCTTCCCAAGTCATAAAACCAATAAGAGGATTCTTACCAAGTGCTAATTCTCCATTTTGTGTAGATGGTCCATCGGCAATTACTTCGCCCATCTTCACTTTTTGACCTTTGTAAACAATTGGTCTTTGATTGTAGCAGTTTGATTGATTAGAACGTGAGAATTTCGTCAATGTATAATGTCTCTTTGTACCGTCTTCTTCTTTAATAATAATACGGTTAGATTCTGCACTTTCTACTACACCATCTGCTTTTGCAATTACACATACTCCAGAGTCAACAGCTGCTTTTGTTTCCATACCTGTACCAACAACAGGTGCTTCTGTGGTAAGAAGTGGTACTGCCTGACGTTGCATGTTAGAACCCATAAGAGCACGGTTTGCGTCGTCATTCTGTAAGAATGGAATTAAGGCTGTCGCTACAGAAAATACCATTTTTGGAGATACGTCCATATAGTCAAATGCAGTTTTATCATATTCTTGTGTTTCGTCTAAGTAACGACCGGAAACGGAATTACGCACAAAATGACCTTCTGCATCTAATTTTTCATTCGCCTGTGCTACATGATAATTATCTTCTTCATCTGCTGTCATATAAACAACTTCATCTGTAACACGAGGATTTTTAGGGTCTGTTTTATCAATTTTACGATATGGAGCTTCTACAAAACCATATTCGTTAATTCTTGCATAACAAGCTAAAGAGTTGATAAGACCGATGTTTGGACCTTCCGGTGTTTCAATTGGACACATACGACCATAATGGCTGTAATGTACGTCTCGAACTTCGAATCCGGCACGGTCTCTGGAAAGACCACCAGGTCCTAATGCAGACAAACGTCTTTTATGTGTCAATTCACCTAATGGGTTGTTTTGGTCCATAAACTGTGATAACTGAGAAGAACCAAAAAATTCTTTTACTGCTGCAGTTACCGGTTTAATATTAATAAGACTTTGAGAAGAAATTCCTTCTAAGTCCTGTGTTGTCATCCTTTCACGAACAACTCTTTCTAATCGAGAAAGACCGATACGATATTGGTTCTGTAATAATTCACCAACAGCACGAATACGTCTGTTTCCTAAGTGGTCGATATCATCATTTGTTCCAATACCCCATTCCAAATGCATATTGTAGTTAATAGAAGCAAAAATATCTTCTTTTGTTACATGCTTTGGAATTAAATCGCCCATATCACGCTTAATTGCTTCGATACGTTCTTCTAATGTATCATTTTCTTCCAAAATCTTTGCAAGTGCCGGATAAAATACCATTTCTGCGATACCAAGTTCTTTTGTATCAAGTTCCGGAATCCAGCTTGTAATATCTACCATCATAGAAGAAAGCACTTTTACGTTTCTACTTTCTGCCTGAATCCATACAAATGGCACAGCAGCATTTTGAATTTCATCTGCTAATTCTCTTGTAACAGTTGTTCCTGCTTCTGCAAGAACTTCTCCTGTAGATGGGTCAATAACATCTTTTGAAAGAACATGTCCGTTAATACGATTTCTTAAAGCTAATTTTTTATTGAATTTATAACGTCCAACTTTTGCAAGGTCATATCTTCTTGGGTCAAAGAACATTGCAGTAATCAAACTTTCAGCACTTTCTACGGAAAGTGGTTCGCCCGGACGGATTTTCTTATAAAGTTCTAATAAACCACCTTCGTAACTTCCTTGTGGTTCTTTTTCTGTTACTGTTGGGTCTTTTGCAAGAGAAGCTAAAATTTTTGGTTCTTCACCAAATAATTCAATAATTTCAGGGGTACTCCCCACACCTAATGCACGAACTAATACAGTAATTGGAACTTTACGGGTTCTATCTACTCTTACGCTGAAAATGTCATTGGAGTCTGTTTCATATTCCAACCATGCCCCACGATTTGGAATTACAGTACAAGAATACAAAGTCTTTCCAACCTTATCGCGTGCAATATCATAATAAATACCCGGTGAACGAACTAACTGGCTAACGATTACACGTTCTGCACCATTAATTACGAATGTACCGTTTTCCGTCATAAGTGGCAGGTCTCCCATAAAAATTTCATGGACATCGATTTCGCCTGTTTCTTTGTTATGAAGTCTTACCTTAACTTTTAAAGGTGCTGCGTAAGTTGCATCTCTTTCTTTACATTCCGGAATTGTATATTTTACATCATTTTCACACAATGTAAAACCAAGAAATTCCAAACTCAAATGACCGCTATAATCAGCTATTGGAGAAATATCTGCAAATGCTTCTTTTAAACCTTCGTCTAAAAACCATTGATAGGAGTTTTTCTGGACTTCAATCAAGTTCGGCATTTGTAATACCTCTTTTTGTCTTGAGTAACTCATACGCATGCCTTTTCCAGCTGGGACTGGACGTATTCTGTTCTTCTCCATTGACGTTTCACCTCTCGTTTTTATATTTTAGTTAGTAACAGTTCAGAACTGCCAAAAATGACAACGATTAAAAGCAGTTCTGAACCGTTACTTTGGTTCCGGTATATTACCAGATGTTTGCGAATTTTTTAAAAATGCATCTTGTGCCTGTTCTGTTTACTCAAATAGCTATTCATCCTCCATTATTACGATTTATCTATAATTAAATCTTAATTATTCAATAAAATTCCCTGAAAATAGCCACTTGCAAGGATTTTAGAGGATTGTATTCCACTATAAAGTCTAAACTTCCACAATAACGCACTATACATTCTATACTAAATTGCAACTTTATGCAAGTATTTTTTTGAAAAATTTTCTAATTTTTAT